>CAZJJT010000087.1:0-11855 GCA_964546395.1 uncultured Fibrobacterota bacterium | reverse complement strand
GGCGGGGCGGCGGCGGTGTCGGTGCTGACGGACGCGACGTTTTTCCAGGGCTCGCTCGAATACCTGCGCGCGGTCCGTGCGGCAATCGCGCTTCCGGTGCTGCGCAAGGACTTCGTCGTGGACACGGTGCAGGTTGCGCAGACCGCCGAGTCGGGCGCGGACGCGATGCTGCTTATAGCGGCGGCACTCTCGGACACGCAGCTGGCCGATCTGTACGGCGCGGCAGTGGAGTGCGACGTGGAACCGCTGATCGAAGTGCACAACCGGGAGGAACTTGATCGTGTGCTGCAGCTGCACCCGCCGCTGGTGGGGATCAACAACCGTGACCTGGGCACGTTTGTCACCGACGTCTCGGTGACGGTCGACCTGATGGCGGCGGTGCCGGCCGGTACGGTGGTGGTGTCGGAGAGCGGCGTGGAAAGCGGCACGCAGACTGCGATGCTTCGCGAAGCCGGCGTACGGGCGGTACTGGTTGGCGAGTCGCTGATGCGGCTGGACGAGCCCTCGGGGCTCATGAAGGAGCTTATTGATGGCGCCTCGGGTTAAGATCTGCGGTATCACTCGCTACGAGGACGCGCGGATTGCGGTGGGGCTGGGCGTTGACGCGCTCGGGTTCATCTTCTACCCGAAGAGCCCGCGGTACGTCACGCCCGAAGCCGCGCGGGAGATAACCGAGCGTATCCCGCCGTTTGTCACGAAGGTGGGCGTGTTTGTCGATGAAGATGCGGAGAAGGTGCACCAGGCGGCTGCGGTTGCCGGTGTGGACACACTCCAGCTGCACGGCAGTGAGTCGCCCGAGTACTGCGGCCGGTTCCGCTGCAGCGTGATCAAGGCGTTCCGGGTGGGCGTGGGCCTTCCCCTGCCCGACCTCGACTCGTACCCCGTCAGCGGCTACCTGCTCGACACCTGGGACGCGTCGGCGATGGGCGGCACGGGCAAGACGTTCGACTGGGGAATCGCCCGCGACCTCTGCCTTCGGCACGGCAACGTGATTGTCGCCGGCGGCCTGGGACCCAGCAACCTCCGCGAGGCGCTGGAGGCGCTCAGGCCCTACGGGGTCGACCTGAACAGCGGGGTGGAAGTGAAACCCGGCGTGAAGAACCCGCACAAGATGGGCGACGCGGTGCGGATAGCCCGGCAGTTCGGGTGAGCGCCGGCCTGTATATCCACGTACCATTCTGCGCCCGCAAGTGCGGCTACTGCGATTTCTTCTCGACCCCCTACGAAGAGAGTGCGGCGCAACGGTGGCTCGGGGCGATTGAGCGCGAGTGGCAGCTCGTACGCTCGGCCGCGTTGCCGCACGGCGAGACATTCACAAGCGTGTATGTCGGCGGCGGGACCCCTTCCGTGCTGAACCTCACCCAGTGGCGGCGGCTCGCAGCGATTGTCGGGACGTGCACGGGGGGTGCGACCGCGACGGAGTTCACACTCGAGTGCAATCCTGAATCGTTTGACAGCGACAAGGCGCGTGCGTGGATCGAGAGCGGTGTGACGCGGCTGTCGCTCGGTGTGCAATCGCTCGAGGACAATCTGCTCGGGGTGTTGGGGCGGCCGCACGGCGCGGAGCGCGCGCTCGAGGTGCTGCGCTCGGAGGCGGTGCGGCAGTTCGGCGCCGTGGGGGTCGACGTGATGTACGGGGTGCCGGGGCAGACCCTTCCGCAGGTGCGCGGTACGCTGGAAAAACTGCTGGCAACGGGCGTGGTGAAGCATGTTTCGGCCTACGAGTTGACCCTGTCGACGCACTCGCCCATGGGGCGTGAGCCGCGAGTCGTGCTGCCTGCCGAGGACAGCCGGGTGGAGATGTACCACGCGGTGGAAGAGCAGCTTGCGGGCGCCGGTTTCGAACACTATGAAGTGTCGAACTACGCGCTGCCGGGTTACCGCTCTCGCCACAACAGCGCCTACTGGCGTCACGAACCCTACGTGGGCCTGGGTCCCTCGGCGCACTCATTCGTGATGCCGCGGCGGTGGAGCAACGTGGCGGACACGGGCGAATACGCGGCGGCGCTGGAGCGGGGAGAACGGCCGGTCGCGTGCGAAGAGACCCTGGGCCGCGAGGAGCTGGCGCGAGAGGCGCTGATGCTGGGGCTGCGGACGTCTCAGGGGCTCGACGCCGCACGGTTCCGCGGACTGACCGGTGAGGATCTCGAGGGCCAGGGACGCGGTCCAGTTCTGCAGAGACTGGTGTCAAGGGGTTTGCTGGTGAAGGCAGGTGAGAACTATGTTCCGACACCTTCGGGCATGCTCCTGGCAGATGCCCTGACACTGGAGCTTCTGGGTTGAGTGGAACCTGCCGATTGCGCCAGGGAACCTGGAGGGTGGCGGCCGTAACGGTAGTGAGGCCGACAGTCTGGAGTGCGGCAGTGCGCAGCACAGGACGCACACCAGACCGGCTCGCGCAGCGAGAGCCCGGAAGGTGACCGGCGGTGCGGCGCGCCTGAGCGCGCCTGTGTGCACCGGGCGCCCATAGGGCACAGACATGGGGGATTCTGCATGAAGTTCGGCAGGTTTGACGACCAGAAACGCGAGTATGTCATTGCCACTCCGCGCACGCCGTACCCGTGGATCAACTACCTGGGCAGCGAGCGGTTCTTCTCGCTGATTTCCAACACCGCCGGCGGGTACTGCTTCTACCGTGACGCGCGGCTGCGGCGGATCACCCGGTATCGCTACAACAACGTGCCGGTCGACACGGGCGGTCGGTACTTCTACGTGCGCGAAGAGGACGGGAGCGTGTGGTGCCCGGGCTGGAAACCGGTGCGGGCAGAGCTTGACGAATACGAATGCCGCCACGGCATGGGCTACACCGTGTTGGCGGCGCGCAGGGGCGAGATTGCGCTCGAGGTAACGTTTGTGGTGCCGCTGGGCACCGACGGCGAAGTGCAGCGGGTGCGGCTGCGCAATACAGGCACCGGGAAACGCACGGTGCGTCTGTTCTCGATGGCGGAGTGGTGCCTGTGGAACGCGCTCGACGACATGACGAATTTCCAGCGCAACTACAGCACCGGCGAAGTGGTGGTGGACGGCTCGACGCTCTACCATGTCACCGAGTACCGCGAGCGGCGCAACCACTACGCGTTCTATGCGGTCAATGCGCCGCTCGCCGGGTTCGATACCGACCGTGATGCGTTCCTGGGGCCGCACAACGGCTTCGAGCACCCGGATGCCGTGTACGAGGGCGCGTCGCGCAATTCGGTAGCCGACGGCTGGCACCCGATTGCGTCGCACTGCGTTGCGGTGACACTTGAGCCGGGCGGCACGCGCGAGCTGGTATTCGTGCTGGGCTACGCGGAGAACGACGACGCGCGGAAGTGGGACGCGGCGGGAGCCGTGAACAGGGAACCGGCACAGCGGCTGATCGAGCGGTTCGCCCGCCCGGAGGCGGTGGACAGCGCTCTGGCGGAACTGGCGCAGCACTGGGATCGGCTGCTCGGGAGGTTCACGCTGCGCAGCCCCGAGAAACGGTTCGACCGCATGGTCAACATCTGGAATGCCTACCAGTGCATGGTCACATTCAACCTGTCGCGGAGCGCCTCGTACTTCGAGTCGGGGATCGGCCGCGGCATGGGGTTCCGCGATTCAAACCAGGACCTGCTGGGATGTGTCCACATGGTTCCCGAGCGCGGTCGCGAGCGGCTGCTCGACCTTGCCGCGACGCAGTTCGAGGATGGCGGGGCGTATCACCAGTACCAGCCGCTCACCAAGCGCGGCAACGCCGCCATCGGCGGCAACTTCAACGATGACCCGCTGTGGCTGGTGCTCGCGGCCTGCGAGTATGTCAAGGAGACCGGCGACCGCTCCATCCTCGACGAGATGGTGCCGTTCGACAACGACCCCGGCCGCGCCGCCCCCATGCGCGAGCACCTCCGGCGCAGTGTCGAGCATGTCGTGAACAACCGCGGTCCCCACGGCCTGCCGCTTATCGGGCGCGCCGACTGGAACGACTGTCTGAACCTGAACTGCTACTCCACCAACCCCGACGAGTCGTTCCAGACCTGTACCAACCGTGACGGCGGGCGGGCCGAGTCGGTGCTCATTGCCGGTATGTTCGTGGTGATAGGGGAAGAGTACGCCGCGCTGTGCCGGGCCACCGGCCAGGACGAGGAAGCGCAGAGGGTGGGGAGGCACGTGGAAGAGATGCGCAAGGCGGTGGTAGAACACGCCTGGGACGGGGAGTGGTACCTCCGGGCCTACGATGATGCCGGGGGGAAGGTGGGCTCGGCAACATGCGCCGAGGGAAAGATATTCATCGAGCCGCAGGGGTTCTGCGCGATGGGGCTGATTGGTCAGGAACAGGGGTTGCCGGCGAAAGCACTGCGGGCAGTGAGAACGCACCTCGATACCCCTCACGGCATCGTACTCCACAACCCACCGTACAGTCGCTACAACCTGGCGCTGGGCGAGATATCGACCTACCCGCCGGGCTACAAGGAGAATGCCGGAATTTTCTGCCACAACAACCCGTGGGTGGCGGTGGCGGAAGCGTTGCAGGGCAATGGCGAGCGTGCGTTCGAGATCTACAGCCGGATCGCACCCGCGTTCCGTGAGGAGATAAGCGAAATCCACCGACTCGAGCCGTATGCCTACGCACAGATGATTGCGGGCAAGGACGCGAAGCGTCACGGCGAAGCCAAGAACTCGTGGCTGACCGGTACGGCCGCCTGGAACTACTACGCGGCCACCCGCTGGATCCTTGGGATCCGCTGCGGCTACGAGGGTCTGAGCGTCGATCCGTGCATCCCCGCGGCGTGGGACGGGTTCACGGTGGAGCGCTCATGGCGGGGGGCACGGTACGTGGTGGAAGTGCGCAACCCGGAGCATGTCTGCCGCGGGGTGGTGCGGCTCGAAGTGGACGGGACCGTGGTGGATGGGGGCGTGGTCCCGGTGGCCCAGCCCGGGGCGGTCTGCCGGGTGGTGGCAACGATGGGTGTTCCGCGTTGAGGGTCTGCTTCTGGGGGCTTCGCCGGGTACCGGGCGGGTGAGGCCGTTGGTGCGCGCAGTATCGTTGGCCCGGACCCGCAGTGTCGTGCTGTCCCCGGTGCCAGAATATCTGGCAAACCCATCCGTTTTACTGCCAGGATCCTTGGCAGTTGCAGTGAGTCGCGTGTTGAGCTGTCCAGTGGTGCCGCCGATCTGTTTGTGCTCTATCTTGTTTAACAGTAATGCGTTATGGATGACGACCAGCAGTCCGGTTTGCCCGTGACATGTCTGGTACGAACATTGCGCAATAATGGAACGGCCGCGACCTGAGTGCCACGGCCGGTGCCAATACCGGGGAGCCTGGGAAGGAGGGCGCGAGAGGGGACACGATCATCGGGGGGAGCCGCGAAGCGGGCTGAGGGGCGGACAACAGGACCCGCGGCGGGATGAACGTGGAACCAACCGGAGGGGTATTGGTATGGGAGCGATCATGGCGGCGTGTGCCGTGACAGTGGCAGTTGCAGTGGTGAATGTGTGCGCGCAGTGTGATGACCCGTATGACCAGGTGCTGTGCGCATATGACATAGGGGATGCGGGGAGCGGGTATGCGCGTGACGGTGCGGTGTCGGCGTTCTGGGGCAACTGGGCCGGCCGCGACCGGATGGAGCTGATAGCGCCGGACAACTGCTTCCCGGAACGGTGTGGGTTCGTGGGTACGGATGATGCTTCTTTGACAATCTGGGCAGCGGTGTCGCAGGACGGTGTGTACCTGCTCTGCACGGTTGAGGACAACACGTGGGTGGACCGGGCGGATGCGACGGACTGGGGCGCGGACGCGATCGATGTCTATTTCGACCACGACGACGCTGGCGAGATATGGAACTGCAGCGGCTGCAAAATAGGGCTGAACGAGTCGTTGTTGACGTACAGCACGCAGCAGTTCCAGGTGTGGATGGGTGGGCTGCAGCAGCCGGCGGGGTGCCGCTACGCCACCTACGACGAGGCGCTGTGGTCGTGGAACACGCTGGAGATGTCGTGGGAGGATCTGGCCGCGCAGATCGGGATCCAGGTGGACGTGTTTGCCGATGGTGCCACGAGGAAGGTGCAGGAGTGGTTTATCCCGTGGGAGGCCTACGGCAAGGGGGTGCCGGAGGCGGAACGCCAGGCCGGGTTTCGTGTGGGACTCTCGGGTGGGTACAACG
Source organism: uncultured Fibrobacterota bacterium (assembly GCA_964546395.1). GTDB lineage: Bacteria > Fibrobacterota > Chitinivibrionia > Chitinivibrionales > CAZJJT01 > CAZJJT01. Next base: position 5,733 of record CAZJJT010000087.1, on the reverse strand, counting down.
ACAAGGACGGAGACAACACGGAGCCGGACTGCCTGAGATGGCTGGGGACCGACCCGTGGGACGGAACGACGAATACGTGGGGCGACATGGTGGTGCCTGCGCTGAGCGTGCGCGGGCCGGTGGCCCGGGCGAGAGCGCAGAGCCGGGGGACCGAGACGATAGGGTTGTACAGCTTGCGCGGCGAGCGGATAGCCGTGGGGCGGCTGGAGAGCGTGAGCGGGAGTGTGGTCGTAGGGGTTGACACAGAGCGAAAAACGGGATGGGCGCAGGTGGTTGGGGCTGTCAGGTAGGAAGCAATCGGGTTCCCCCCGAACCGCTCGCACGGCATAGCAGGAGGGGCATGGTGCTCCAGCCGTGCGGGCGGCCTTCCTGGGCCGCCCCAGGGGCGGCAGGAAAAGCTTGGAAATGGCACTAGTGATGTGCTATATTAGACATTCTTTGGGGGAGGGCCGAGAGCTTCAACCGTGCAAGAAGAAAGGAGACCGGCTGCGCCAACATCGAGTTCAACAGGGCGTTGCGGCGGTACTGCAGCGCACCCAGGTTGCATTTCAATAGTGTCACTCTTTCTTTCATGTTCCCCTTAGCAGGAGGGTGTTTCAATGAAGCGTTTTCTTGCAGTGGCAGTGGCGGTGGCGATATCCGGCGCCGCATTCAGCACGTTCGGGCAGTGTGACGACCCGTACGATGCGAACCTGTGCGTGTACCCTACCACAGAGGCGGCAATCAGCTTTGCCCGTGACGGTGCGGCGTCATCGTTCTGGAGCACCTGGGGCAGCAACGACTACGTCGAGATGATCGCACCGGATGATTGCTATCCGGATCGGTGCGGGTTCGTGGGTACCGACGATGCGATTCTGACGATCAAGGCAGCGGCGACCTCGGTCGGCCTCTACCTGCTCTCGACAGTGACGGACAACACCTGGGTCGATCGTGCAGACGCCGAGGACTGGGGCGCAGACGCGATTGACTTCTATTTCGACAAAGACGACGCCAACACGATCTGGACCTGCACGGGTTGCCTTATCGGCCTGTACGACTCCAAGCTGACCTACAACACGCAGCAGTTCCAGGTGTGGATGGGCGCTGCGGCGCCTCCGGCCGGCTGCCGTCTCGCGTACTACGACGACAACCTGTGGAGCTGGCAGACGCTGGGTCTCGACTGGAACCAGCTGGCCCTCCTGTACAACATCGAGATCGATGTGGTGACCACCGGTCTCGGCGCCAACCAGAAGGCGCAGGAGTGGTTCTTCCCGTGGGTGACAATCGGCAAGGGCGCCATCGCGGCGGGCACTATCCTTGACGGCATGAAGCTGGCGTTCTCCGGCGGGTACAACGACAAAGACGGTGACAACACGAACCCGGACTGCCTGCGCTGGCTGGGCAAGGACCCGTGGAGCGGCACCGCGAACTACTGGGGCGACTTTGAGATTCAGGATGCGACTCCCGACCTGGTGGTTGAGGGCGTTGCGGTCCGTCCCAACAGCAACACGCTTCGCCCGGCTGTCGCGGCGAGCAGGGGCCCGGCGGATTTCTACACGCTGCAGGGCAAGAAGATTGCCGGCGGCAACCTGGGTCGTGTGAACGCGGGTGCGGTTGTCGTGCAGCGTTCCACCAACGCTTCGGTGCGCGTGCTCGGCAGGTAAGCTGAACGAGTGGAACAGGTTGCCATACACGCCCTGCGGGGCGGCAACCGATAGACGGGGGGGAGTCCCGCGGGGTACCGCGTGTCTCCCCCTTTCTTCTTACGTGAGGAGGGCCGAATGAACAGGTTTCTTGCAGTGAGTGCGGTTGCGCTCCTGTTGTGCGGGGCGGGCCGCGCGGCAGCGCAGTGTGACGACCCGTATGACGCGACGCTGTGCGCGCCGACGCTGACCGCCAACCAGATTGCGCAGTTCAGCCACACCGACCAGGCGGTGTCGGCATTCTGGTCGGACTGGGCCGGCAAGGATTATGCCGAGCTGGTCGCCCCCGATGACTGCTACCCGGACCGGTGCGGGTTCGTGGGTACCGACGACGCGGCGATGACTATCAAGGCTGCGGCGAGTGCTTCGGGGCTGTACCTGTATCTCGAAGTGATGGACAATACGTGGGTGGACCGCTCGGACGCGAGCGATATCGGTGCAGACGCCACCGACATGTTTCTCGACAAGATGAGCGCCGACGAGATTTTCACCTGCACGGGCTGTCTCATCGGCCTGTACAACTCGCTGCTCAGCTACACCACCAACCAGTTCCAGATCTGGTTCGGGACCTCGGCCCCGACGGGCATCAATTTCCAGGCCTACGACGAGAACCTGTGGAGTTGGCAGGCGCTGGGTCTCACGTTCCAGCAGGCGGAGATCCTCAAGGGCATGAAAGTTGAGGTGATTGCCCTCGACGCGACCCACAAGGCGCAGGAGTGGTTCTTCCCGTGGAAGTTCCTGGGCAGCGAGGGGATCCTCGAGGGGACCGATATCTCCAGTCGCCGGATCGCGTTCACCGGCGGGTACAACGACAAGGACGGTGACAACACGACCAACCACTGCCTTCGCTGGACCACGAAGGACCCGTGGGTGGGTGCCGGTGAGACCAACTACTGGGGAGATATCCTGCTGGCCGCCGATGTCGGGCAGGTGGTGTACGAAGAGACCCGTGTGGAGCAACCGCTGAGTGCCGCTGGTGCCTCTCGTGCCGCTGTCGGCCCGGCTTCATACTACACGCTGAAGGGTGAAGCGGTCTCGGGCCGCGGCCTGTCATCCGTGTCCAACGGCACGGTGCTTCTGAAGAAGGTGACGGGAGGAGCGGTGTCGAAGGTGAACGTGGTGAGGTAGCAGAGGCAGCACAGGCAAGCAAGGGGGGAGGTGTCCCCCTCGCTGCAGCCAGCACGACAAGGGCGACGTGGCATAGGTGTCACGCCGCCCTTGCCATACGGTGCTGTCTTCCGCGCAACGCCTCATAGGGTGTGTCGCCGTACGGCGACGCGGAGGAAGGGCCAAGGGGGGGAATTGCCGTGCAGGGCCGCGGCTACGAGATCACCTCAGCCCCGTCCGCCACTCTCACCGAGTAGATATCGGGCGGCAGGCCGGCGGGAGTGCGGTAGGTGGCGGTAACCTTGGCCATGTAGGGTTTGATGGCGGACTCGGGGAGCAGAGCCAGCGAGGCGCCGCCCCAGCCGCCGCCGGTCAGGCGGGCCCCGTACACGCCCTTCACACTCCCCGCGATGTCCACCAGGGAGTCGAGTTGCGGGCAGGAGTTCTCGAAGAAGTCCCGGGAACTCTGGTGTGACTCGTACAGCAGGCGCCCGAATCCGGCCAGATCACTCTTCTCCAGCAGCTTCATCCCGCGCTGCACCCGCTCGTTCTCGCCTACGATATGCCGTGCGCGCTTCAGCAAACCGGCGTCCAGCGACCCCTTCGCTTCCAGCAGCTCCGCCATGCTCACATCCCGCAGCGAGCGTACCTCGCCGTTGCGGCCGGCGAAGAACTCCGCGGCTACGTGGCACGCCTCGCGCGCTTCGTTGTACCCCGACTCGGCCAGTGAGTGGGTCACGCCCGATATGGCAAGCACGATACGCAGTTCGTGCGAAGGGAGCACGATGGTGCGGTGCTCCAGCGAGCGGAAATCGGTGAGCAGCAGGTTGTCCGCCTTGCCGAACATCGAGGTGTACTGGTCGAGAAGACCGCACTGCGCACCCGAGTACGTGTTCTCGGCTTTCTGACACAGCTTCGCCAGCTCTTCATCGGCGATATCCAGCCCGTACAGCTTCCGCAGCGCCAGCGCCGTGCTCACCTCCAGCGCCGCAGAGCTCGACAGCCCTGCGCCCAGCGGCACCGTACCGTGGAACGCCGCGCGGAACGCGGGGCAGTTGCGGCCGGTATCGCGGATGACCCCGCAGACCCCGATCGGGTAGTTGACCCAGTTGTGCCCCTTGTCGACCTTCCGGCAGCCGCTCACATGTACCGCGCGCGAGTACTGCGTGGTCGCCAGTTCGAACGCCTCGGGGTCTGCCGAGCGCCCGGCCGCAACATGGATGTCGCGGTCGATCGCGCACGACAGCACGAACCCCTCGTTGTAGTCGGTATGGTTGCCGAGCACCTCAACGCGCCCCGGGGCCCGCGCCACCACCTCAGGCTCTTCCCCGAACATGTCCTGGTACAGCCTGACCGCTTCAGCGCGCTGTTCGTTCATACACCACCCGGCCGCCCAGTATCGTGGCCCGCACCTGCCCCTGAAGCTCGGCGCCGGCGAATGCGCTGTTGTGCGACTTGGAGAAGAAGCGCGCGGGGTTGACTGTCCACGAGGCGCGCGGGTCGACCACCGCGATGTCGGCAATTGCCCCGGTCGAGAGTGTCCCGGCCGCCAGCCCGAGTATCCGCGCCGGGGCGAGGCTCATCCGCTCCACCAGGTCCGAGGGCACGAGGGTATCGTGGGCCACCAGGTGGGTGAGCGCGATTGCCAGTGATGTCTCCAGGCCCACCACGCCGAACGCGGCCTGGTTGAACTCGACATCCTTGTCCTCCGGCACGTGCGGCGCATGGTCGCTGGCGATCACCTCAATCGTCCCGTCCGCCAGCCCCTCCACCACCGCCTCCAGGTCCTTGCGCGTGCGCAGTGGCGGACTCATCTTCTTGTTGGTATCGAAGTGCTCGAGCGCCTCATCGGTGAGCGCGAAGTGGTGCGGACACGCTTCCGCGGTGACACTCACCCCCCGCCCGCGCGCATCACGAATCAGCCGTACCGACCCGGCGGTCGACACGTGCGCGATATGCACCCGTCCACCTGTGTATCCTGCCAGCATGACGTCACGGGCGACGATCAGGTCCTCGGCCGCCGCGGGCATGCCGTACACGCCGAGCCGCGCCGACACCGCGCCCTCGTTCATGTGTGCGCCGTGTGTCAGGTCGGTGTCTTCGCAGTGGCAGATAATCGGGATATTGAACGAGCGGGCGTAGTTGAGCGCGTTGCGCATGACATCCGCGCGCCGCACCGTGCGCCCGTCATCGGAGATCGCCTTCGCCCCCGCCCGCACCATCTCTCCCACCGGCGCCAGTTCTTCACCGTCCAGACCGATCGTAATCGCACCAATCGGGTACACCCGGCACGGGCATTCCTCGGCGCGCTGCACCACGTAGCGGATCTTCGACTCCTCATCGAGTACCGGCGTCGTGTTGGGCATGCAGGCGATGGAGGTGAACCCGCCGGCCGCCGCCGCGCACGTTCCCGTGAGTATCGTCTCCTTGTCTTCACGGCCCGGCTCCCGAAGGTGCACATGCATGTCGACCAGGCCGGGTATCACCCAGCAGCCCTGCGCGTCAATCTCGCGATCCGCCGCAAACCCCTCGGGGGCCGCCTCGGCCACCGAGACAATCACGCCGTCGTCCACACACACCACCCGCGTGGCGTCGATACCGTTGGCCGGGTCAACAACCCGCCCGTTGCGGATCAACAGTGTGCCCGGCGCGCGCGCCAGGTCCGGCGGGGTGATGCGCTGCCCGCCCGGTCGCTCAATCATTGTCGCCGCCTCCCAGAAGGTAGAGGACCGCCATGCGGACCGCTACACCGTTGGTCACCTGGTCGAGTATCACCGAGCGACCGCAGTCAGCCACTTCCGAGGCCAGCTCGATCCCGCGGTTAATCGGTCCGGGGTGCATGATAACCGCACTGTCGGGTATCCAGGCGAGCTTCTCCATGTCGAGTCCGTAGCGCTCGCGGTATTCGCGGATAGAGGGTATCAGGCCCCTGTCCATGCGCTCG
>CAZJJT010000086.1:4107-11876 GCA_964546395.1 uncultured Fibrobacterota bacterium | reverse complement strand
GGTGCTGACGCCGACACATCATTTGACGTGACGACTGATGGACAGGCCCTTGTTCTCACGCCAGTAAGGGACCCCAAGAGGCGCAGTCGCTTTGGGTCGGCCCTCAAGCGAGTGAACCAGAAGTACGCCAGGACTCTCAAGGCGTTGTCCGAGTAGTCGGTGGAACCCACGTTTCTCAGTCTGGCGGAAGCGCTGGAGATCCACGAGGATCAGGTGGCCAGGTACGGCGGCGGTTCGGGAATCCGCGATCTGGACCTTCTGAAGTCAGCTCTGGCCGTTCCCGCAGCATCGTTCGGTGGAGAGTTCATGCATACCGACCTGTTCGAGATGGCTGCTGCCTACTTGTTCCACATAGTGAAGAACCACCCATTCGTTGACGGCAACAAGCGCGCAGGCACAGTGGCGGCGCTTGTTTTCCTTGATCTCAATGGTTACTCATTTGGGGCCTCGAACGATGATCTCACTGGGACGGTTCTGGCAGTCGCCCAAGGGGATCTGGACAAGGCAGGACTCACAGCGTTCATCCGTCGCTGGGCCAGGAAGCGCGGACGCTGACACTGTAGCCGGAGTGTCCGGCGGCCCGCGCCGTTTGGGTTTCTGCCAGAGTCCGCAGTGGCGCAGGATCTTCTGGACCACGTCGGCTTGGCGCAGCATCGGGTGAAGCTGTCAGCGGAACGCCCCCGTCTCACTCCTGCACCCTCTGGCTACGGGAGAACGAGGACTGCCGTCTGTGCCCCGTGGGTGTGGCCGGCACGCAGTACCTGGTAGGTCCCCGGCGCGAGCGGGCCGAGGTCCACGGTCCGCTCCTGCCCGCGGAGCGTCGCGGAAAGGACCGTTCGGCCAGTAAAACCAACAACACGAAGACTTCCATCAGGCCCCGTAGGAACCTGCAGCATCCGTGCGACAGCCCTGAGCGGCGTGGTGGAGGCGCCCCAAGCCTCCGGAGGACACCGGCCGGTGCTGTTGGCCACCGGCCAGGCATACTCGGCCGCGCCAATATCGATGCGTCCGTTCTGTATCCTGGTTTCACCGTAGACATCGCCGCTGTCAAGCACCTGCGCCACCCACGGGGCGGATGGGTACATTGCCGCGAGGTCTGCGCCGCTGTCGATACACGCGGAGCCGTGCGTAAGTCTGAAGGTGTCGGTGCCCGAATCGGCAAAGCCCGGGTCGGTGCCGTCGATACACGATTCGGTGGCGGCGTACACGGCGAATGAGTCTGACGAAAGCCCGGAGCCGGCGGCATTGTGGAGAAGGCAGTTGCTGATTGCTGAGTTGGTGAACGCGCCGGGTGTGCCGGTTGTCAACCCGGCGTACCCGTCAAAGATGCAGTTCACCGCGTGCAGCGAATCAATTCCGAACCCGTTGAGGCTTCGGAAGTAGGATGTCGTTGCGGTGAGGGCCTTGAATGTGCAGTTCACCAGCCTGGTGTTCACAAAACCGTTTGGACCGCTGTACGCAGTGTAGTTGGTCAGTACGCGCCAGCATTCGAACACCGAGTTGGCAACCACGGTGCCGTGTAGACTGCCGCCGGCAGGCACATTCACCAGGATGGCGTGGGTGCCGTCACGTTGATCTATCCTGTTGAAGAAGTTGTCGTGGGCGCTGTCCACAAGGCAGATGGCGACCCCGCGCTTGACAGTGCATCCGGTGATGCGGTTGCCGTAGCATGCCGGGTGGCGCATGGTGAGTGATGAGCCGGTGTTCACCGCGGTGCACCACCTGATGTCATTATCAGTGGCGTATTCGTTTGCGCCGGTATACCCTGAGATGGTGAACGCTTTGCCGGAATGGCCGCCCTCGAAGATGCGTTCGGCGATGCAGTGCTCGATACGGTTGTTGGTGCAGGGGGTGGTGGAACCGTGATCCATGCGGAAGTAGTAGTCGGTGCCGTTGTCGTAGCTGGCCTGGTTCAGGCCCGGTTCGGAGTCTCTGCCGACAGCCAGGCAGTTGACGATGGCCATGCTGCTTCCGTTGATGCCGATGCCCTCGGCGCCAGCGTTTTCCACGTAGCACTGTTCGGCTACGGACCCCGCGCTGGCCAGCAGGATTGCCTTGCCCGAGTAGCCCGTGTTGGTCCCGTAGAACGGGTAGCCGAGGTCCTTGACGATGCACCGTTCGACGCGGTTGTCGGTGCCCGACCCGTACACCGTGATCCCGGTCCTGTAGTTTACGATGAAGAGGCTGCGGATGGTGACACGTGAGCGGGAGGCGATGCTGATTGCGGTCGCGGACGCCCGGTCGGTGACACTGTCACCCCTGAGCACCGGGTACTCAGCGTAATGACGTGCGGTGAGCGTGTCGCCCTCGCCCAGCGGCGGCAGAAGGGGAGTGGAGGGCACCGAGGTGGAGGTGCACGCGTCACAATGGAAATCCGTCACGCCCACGAACGAGACATCGGAGGCGCCGACGCTGAGCTGGCAGCCTGACCCGTCCCCGTTCTGGTACTCGCCCCGCATGACATACACCACCGAGCCGGCGGGATAGTCGCTGCGGCTGAACGCGCGCTCGATACCCATGGGTGCACAGCAGGTAGTACCCGACGAGTCGGTCCCGGCAGGGGTGACATAGTAGGTGGCGGCCATCGAGCACGTGCATGCAGCAACAAGTGAGCACGCAACGTGTATTGAACGGCCCGTATGCGTTCTCATGGTCGGCCAGCCTTCCTGCACGTGTTCACGGCTTCAACTCCACCAGCGGGTCTATGCACTCCATGTGTTCGGGAGGTACGCCGAAATCGGGCACAGCCAGTCGCTCGCCTTCGCGCATGCACGACTCGTGGGCGACAATCCCAGGGACACTGAATCGCGCACCGTTCCATACATTGCAGGGAGGCAGTTTGCCGGTGTCCATGGCCTCGAAGAAATCGTGGACCAGGAACTGGTGCGATCCGGCGTGTCCGTTGGGCATGCCGACGTAGGCGGCAGGAAGACGGTGAACGGGGTGCATCGGGCTGACACCGAGGTGCCGCTTGCCCAGGAAGCTGCGCGGCAGCCCGCCCAGGTTCTCTTCGGTAATCTCCACGCCGTCCATACGGTGGATCCACGTGAGATCCTCGCGGCGGGTCTTGTGCCAGTGCTGGGCGTTCACGTAGTCGTATGACCCGTCCTCCTTGTACGGCGGCTTCTCGAAGTAGTGCTCGACCCACACGGCCTGGCTGGCCGCGGTGTCGTGCTGGCTCTCCTGCTCGCGGCCCTCGATCTGCTGCGCTACCGACACATCACCGTGGTGCGGGTTGGCCTGTTCCTGGTAGCTCGCCTTCGTTCCGATGATACTTCCCCGGCTCTCGCCTGCCCCGTTGCGGCGAAACTCGTTGATACGTGCCATGCCGCCCTCGGAGGTCCTGAACAGGGCGGTCTGGTTGGAGTAGTCGTTGCCGAACGCCGATATGGCCTTGTCAAACAGACCGTCCTCGTGCGTATCATGCCGGCCGAAGCAGGCGACATGCGTGAAGCGCCCCATGGTGACGCTGAGCACATGGCTGGCCGAATGCGTGATATACCACATCGGGGGCACCGAGGCATAACGCTTCCACTGCTCACCGTTGGCATCATAGAACGGCAGGTAGAACCAGTGGGCCATATCGTGGTAGTACTGCCCCTCTCCGTACACGAACTCGCCGAAGTCGCCGGCGGCGTGGCGCTGACGGCAGTAGATGGCCTGCGGGCGGTAGAAACTTGTTTCGCCCAGGGCATAGGTGAGGCCGGTGCGCGTGACGGTCTCGACCAACTCCTGCAGTCCCTCGACACTGACGCCCGCGGGGACGGCCGAGTAGACGTGCTTGCCGTGATTGAGCGCCTTGACTGCAAGCGCCTCGTGGGTCCATCGCTGCGTGTAGATCGCAACAGCATCGATGTCGCCATCGCGCAGCATCTCGTCGAAGCTGCTGAAGGTATCGCTAATGCCATGTTCCCTCGCGACCTCGCTGAGCACGTCACTGCGCAGTTCGCACAGCGCAACCCCGCTGCAGAGCGGATGTGCCTTGAACAGCGGGACGAAATGTCTTCCGAAGTACCCGAGCCCGACGACGCCGACCTTGTACGGCATGGAAACCTCCCTCGTGCATCCTGCTGAAACGTCTGCGGTAGTACTGCGTCCTCGACAGCTAAATCAGGTTTGCGGGGCCCGCTTGCGCCCGCTGAACAGAAACAGATCGCGCAGTTCACGCTGATTGCGCGCGGCAAGCCAGTGCTTCTCGAACCCGTCCTGCTGGATCACCTGCGCGATACCGGCAAGCGCGCGCAGGTGGTGCGTGCGCATGTCGCGCGAGCCAATCAGCACGAAGATTGCTTTCACCGAGGGGTGCTCGTCGGAGAACCGGACTCCCTCGCGCACACGCACCAGCACCAGGTTGAATACACCTGTACCAGGCACGAGCACATGAGGCACCGCCGTGCAGTTGCTGATAGCAGTGCTTCCTTCGGCCTCGCGCGCCGCAAGCATGCTCGAGAGGCTTTCGGGCGTAGCACCCGGCGGCACGCACGCTGAAGCTTCGCGGGGAACCGCCGCCCAGAGCTCCTCCAGTGACCTCGTTCCCTGCAGATCCACGAAACAGGAGCGCTCGACTGTTCGATCGAACTCATCGCGGACAATGCCCTCGCGGTCCTCGACGATGTCGCGCAGCTCGTCGGTGAGACCCGGGGTCACCAGTTCGCGGTTGGTGATACGCTGCACCAGGTGCAGCAACGCAGGCGAGACCGGGCCGGAATGACGGCGGCGTATGAAGTAGAGCACAACTCCTGCCAGCACGAAAAGCAGGCTCAGCAGGACCGGCTGCATGCCCATATCGATAATGAGAAGTGTGAACGCCGCAACACCGGCAATCTGCAGCCAGGGGTACAGCGGCGCACGGTATGTCGGGCGGTAGGTGCCGATGCGGCTCTCGCGCATGATGATCACCGAGAGGTGCGCGAAGATGTTCGAGAGCAGGATCACCGTGGATGCTGCCTTCACCAGCAGGTCCAGGTCCATGAGTACCGACAGCGCGATGAGCAGGCCGGTGGCAATCACCGCGACCACAGGCGTCTGGTTCTTGCGGCTCACGCGGCCGAACGCACGAGGGAGCATGCTGTCTGCCGCAAGTGCAACAGGGTAGCGCGAAGCCGTGAGGATGCCGCCGTTGGCTGTTGTCACAAAGGCCAGCAGCGAGGCAACCATGACGGCCAGGTAGAGCACGCTCCCCCCCGAGGCCCTGGCGGCGAAGGCGATCGGCGCGAGTGATGTTGCGAGTGTGTCGGCAGGTGTTGTGCCGACCACCACAAACGTGACCAGCGAGTACAGCAGGGTGACGGCGACAACCGAACCGATAAGGCCAAGGGGAACATTGCGCGAGGGGTTGCGGATCTCCTCGGCGATGCTGGCTGTCGTGAGTACGCCGCCAAACGACACGAATACGAACCCGGCGGTGGAAAACAGTGCGTTGAGTCCGTTCGGCAGGAAAGGCTCGAAGCGCTGCAGGACGATGCCCTGGGCGCCGACCGCGAAGAAGGCGATGAGGATCGCGATGAGCCCGATCACAAGCACGACCTGGAACCGCACGGCTTCCTTGACACCCAGCAGGTTCAGCCCGGTAAACAGCACCGCGAGCACCACTGCCGAGACGGCCAGGTTGATGCCCGAGACCAGGTACACCAGCTCGGCGATACCGATGAGCGCGAACGCGCTCTTGAGCGAGAGTGCAAGCCAGCTCAGAAGACCTGAGACCGTGCCGAACAGCGGGCCGAACGAGCGCGACACGTAGAAGTAGTCGCCGCCGGCCTTGGGCATGGCGGTGATCAGTTCCGAGAGACTCAGGACCGTGGTAAGAGCAACGCATCCTGCCATGAAGTACGACAGGGATACCGCTGGGCCGGCCTTGGCGAACGCCAAACCAGGAAGCACGAACAGGCCGGAGCTGATCATTGCTCCGGCTGAGATACAGAAGATGCTGGCAAGGCCTATGGTTCTCTTCATGTGATGGTGGCTCCGCGGGCTGCTGTGCGCACGTCAATCAAACCATGCCAGGTCCCATTCGTCAAGCCACTGCACCTCAAAACGGTCCCCGAGCAGGCGCACCGGGAGCCATACATAGCGCCCGTCGATGGCGTTCTCGGGCCGCCACAGGTCGAACATGGCGATGTAGGCGTTGTCGCGGCCCACGACTTTCAGCACGAAGGTGCTCTGGCAGCCGAACGTGAGATCGGGGCCCAATCCGTTCTGGGGGTTGACTCCGACACAGGGGTTGGGCAGCTCTGTCCACGGTCCGAGCATGGCGTCGGCCGTGCCACTGCGGGCAGCATTCGGTCCCCAGCCGGTGCAGCCCGACCCGATAAACCAGTATTTCCCTCCGTACGTGAAAAACGCCGGCGCCTCCATCCATCGTTTCTCGAATGCGCGTGCGTACACCCCGGCAGGTTTCAGGTAGTCGTCGGTCAGTTGTGAGATCTGCAGCGTACTGTTCTCCTCAGAAGCGTACCCGTGGTAGGCAGCACCATCCAGGTCCACAAACAGGGTCATGTCGCGCGCCATCTGACCGCCCTCGATATCACGGCCAACGATGTTTGCCTTCTTCACGTCATCGTTCTCGCCGCCGCCGAACCTGGTGCCCGCAAGGCGGGGATCCACGGCGCGGTCGCTCGCGGTGGCATTCACCGGCCAGGCACCGGCGTTGGGGCGGAAACTGCCGAGATAGCGGTAGGGACCCGCGGCCGTCTCGGACACGGCCACACCGCTGCGGGCGGTGTCGTAGCCTCGTCCCACCAGTTCGAGATGAAACCACATCACAAAGCGCCTCGTCGATGCGTTGTAGATCACCTTCGGGCGCTCCAGCACACACCCATCCGCTATGTCGCTCGCCGGATCGCTCGAGACCGCCAGCGCCACACCTTCATCGTGCCAATTGTAGAGATCGGTAGATGAGTAGCAGTGCACGCCGACGTGTGCCTTGTTGCCTGCTTCACCTTCGATCTTGTGTTCGCCAAACCAGTAGTACGAGCCGGAGTGGTACAGGACCCCTCCGCCGTGTGCGTTGATATGGATCCCGTTGTTGTCGAGCCACAGGTCGCCTGGACGAAACGCGTTCATGGGTTCCTCCCGTTGGTTGGCAAGATACAACTGCGTTTGGGAACGGGCCATAGCAGGAACTAGATTCGTCGACACGTATGGCACTCTCTCTCCTGCTGTTTGTCGTCGGCATTGGGCTCCTGTGGTTCTCCTCCGAGCTCATCGTGCGCAACGTGTCTGCCATTGCGCGGCGAGTTCATGTCGATGAGCTCACCGTAACCATCCTTGGTGTGAGCGTGTTCAGTTCGTTGCCCGAGCTTTCGGTAACCGTCATTGCCAATGCCCGCGGCAACCCCGACCTCTCGCTCGGCAATGTGATTGGCTCCAACTTCGTGACCCTCACGCTGGTCACCGCGGTATGCGCACTGATCGCCCCCATATACATGAAGAAGGAGATCCGCGACCGGGAGAGCAGCTGGATGATACTCTCCACCGCGATGATCCTGATGCTTGCAGCCGACGGCGTGCTGAGTCGTATCGATGGCGTGTTGTTGGCCGGCATGTACCTGCCATACATACTCGTCGTTATCCGCAACATGCGCGCGGAGAGAGTTGCGGGGGGAGCGGCGGCGGATGCGCCCCAGTCGAAGTCGCCGTTGTGGCGCGCGATTGTCCTCGAGGTCGCGGGTGTGGCCGGGGTGATCTACGGCGCCGATATCGCACTCACCAACGGGCAGGTGGTGGCTACTCGACTGGGTGTTCCCAATCTCGTGATGGGAGCGGTGGTG
>CAZJJT010000086.1:1763-4097 GCA_964546395.1 uncultured Fibrobacterota bacterium | reverse complement strand
GTGTTTGCGTTCGGCACGTCACTGCCCGAACTCGCCATCGCCGTGACCGCCTCGCTGCGCAAACAGGCCAGCATCAGCATGGGTGAGATCTACTCGTCCAACATCTTCACCGCGCTCGGCATCCTTGGCATCTGCTGCATGGTCCGCCCGCTTGTGATCAGCGATCCCCGCATCGTGAGCGTCGATATCCCGTTCCTCATCCTGGCCGGGGTGATCGTCCAGATCTTCATCACGACCGGGATGGTGCTGTCGCGGAAGGAAGCAATTGCGATCCTTGCACTCTACGGGTACTTCGTGCTTGTGCATGTCCGGCCCGAACTGGTGCCGTTCCATTTCTAGCGGCAGCACCCCCTGTCCGGCTGAGCGGACTGTTGCTCCCACAGCATGTCCACATACAGCGTCGCTGTCCACCCGTAGTCGTGCAGCACCTGGTTGAACGGGCTGATCTCAGGTGCGCAGCGTCCCTTGCGCAGCAGGCGGGGCGGATCGACCTCGCACCGATCGTCGAAGAACTCGAAGAACGTGCCATGCGTGCTGAAGGATCGCTCGATCCGAGCGCACGTGCGGTCGAGCAACCTCGAAGCTTCCTCTGCGAACCCGTAACGCCTGAGTCCGCACGCGATGAGCCAGTTGATATTCACCCAGACCGGACCGCGCCACATGTCCTTCGCGTAGTGCTCGGTGTCTCTCACCGCAATCGAGGGGATAGGCAGGGCAGTGCCGAAGAGGCCGGGATCGTGCAGCGCGCGTACGAGTTTCTGTGCCTGGTCGCGTGACGGTGCACCGCACAGCAGCGGAAGGAATCCCGAACTGGCGAGCACCGGGGACTGCCGGCCCCGGTTCACGTCGTAGTCCGTGTAGAATCCGAGCGAGTCGTTCCACAGTCGCTGGTTGATCAGACCGCACAGGCGCAGGTGTTGGGCGCGCCACTGCTCAGCATCACCCGGCCTGCCAAGCCGCTCGGCAAACGATGCGAGCAGCTCACACTCGTGCGCGAGAAACGCGTTGAAATCGGTGGCGTCGAGCTGCGTGGCCTCGTCGAAGCGTGGCGAGTTGTCCATGCCGCTCTCACCGCTGCGGCAGCGTGGGTCGCCTTCGATACGCCACTCGACCAGCCCGGCACCATCCGTGTCGCGGTAGGCCATGTCCCAGCGGACATATGCGCCAAGCAGCGGGTACATCTCTTCGAGGAACGTGCTGTCAGGAGCCGTCTGCTCCAGCAGCTCGGCGGCCAGGGCGAGCACGGGTGGCTGAGTGGTGTTCTCAGAACAGCCGTCCGGGCCAACCCGGTGCGGAACGTACCCGTCACTGCGCTGCCCGTCAAACACGGCCCGCAGAATCGTTCGCGCCAGAGCAACATCGACGTGACGGAACCCGATGGCGTGGAACGCCGAATCCCACAGCCACATGGCGCGGTGCGGCCAGCGGTCCGGCGTTGACCACAGCCGACCCAGTGGCGGCTCGGCTGAGTACACCATCGTCTTCATCTGCGAGAGTGCCTTGTACAGGCATCGGGTCCGCAGCTCTCCAAGCCCCGAGGGGACACGCTGCGTGTCCAGCCAGCGTTGACGGGCCGCGAGGGCGCGTGTGAGATCGGCGTTCAGCAGATCGGGATCGAAGTGGCCGGCGGCACCGACAAGTGTGCGGCTGCCGGCACTGATCTGAGTGACCCGGTCGCTGCGGCACTCACACTCGCACGACCCGTCAATCAGCACATGGTACGCGTCGAGGAATGCGCCACAGGTATCGTGTGAGAGCACAAACCAGTCACCGGCGAGCAGTGATTCGGCCGAAGGGGTCTGGTGCAGGCTGATGCGCGCCTCGCCGGGCAGCTTGACATCGAACCCGACCGCATCGAACCTGGTCCGCAAGCAGAGACCGTCGGCGTAGTCGCTGGGTCCGTCGATTCCCGAAAACGCGAGCAGTTGTCCGCCTGACCAGTTGTTGAGCGCCATGCGCGGAGTGTTGTTCATGGGCTCCAAAGTACTCTCAGGAAGCGCCGCGCGGCGGCGCGCACAGAAGTAGCTTAGCTGAAGTACCGGTTCGAACCCGTGCCGTGTCCCACAGCGTGCGGAGGTATGATGCCTGCGAAAAAGTCAGCCAAACGAGCGGTGCTCGAGGGAGTGCCTGGTGTGGACTACATGCAGGACGGGTTCTGTCCGTTCGCCAGCTCACTGCGCTCCGTGCTGGTGTCACAAGGCCAGAGGGTATCCACACGCGAGATCATGGCGCTCTCGGGCGTGGGGGTCCGCAAGAGCTGGTAAGCCACGGCGGGGGTTACCCGCCACCAGGGACAGGGGGGGCAGGTCCTCGGGGTGCTCGAGATCGGCCTGC
>CAZJJT010000086.1:0-1753 GCA_964546395.1 uncultured Fibrobacterota bacterium | reverse complement strand
GATCATGGCGCTCTCGGGCGTGGCGTTCCGCATGAGCTGGAACGCCAGGGAGTGGGATCCCGGCAACATGGGACTGGGGACATTCGGTCCCGGACCGCTGCGTCAGGGGATCAGGGCGTTCGGGTATCAGCCCAGGTTCTACGTGCGCAGGAGCTGGTGGCCGAAGGCCACGGGTGACGATGTCGAGCTGTTGACCGATGCGAAGGCGGAGCGTGCGTTCCGCAAGGCGATCCTGAGCAGTATCGGCCGCGGGATACCGGTGATGGCGTTCGGGGTAGTCGGCCCGCCCGAAGAAACCGTCGTGTTCGGATACGAGCAGGGCGGTGACGTGCTGATCGGGTGGAGCTGCATGGATGATGACCACGTGAAGTGTCCGCGCAACCCTGACGGGTCGTTCCGCAAGCGGAACTGGCTGAAACAGACCAAGGGCATCGTGGTGATGGAACGCAAACTTACACCAGCGCGTCGCAAGGCCGCGGTGGACGGGGCGCTGGCATGGGCATACCAGATGATGACGCATTCTGCCACGGGTTCACACCTGCACGGTATCGCGGCCTACGAGGGCTGGGCGGCAGGGATGCGGCAGGATGAAGCGTTTCCGGCTGACAGTGCCGCCACAATCATGCAGCGACGGTTCACGGTGTGGGACGGGCTGATCATGCTGTCACAGCGCACCGTGGCAGCCGGTTTCCTGGAGAAGCAGGCCAGGCGCAAGCGCAAAGCTGCCGTGCACCTGCTCCGCGCCGCTGAGCTGTTGCGCCGTGACGGCAAGTTCGGCACGCTGGTCACCAAGGCCCTGGGTGGCCATCACCTGGACGGGAAGTTCATGGTGGAGACGGCTGCGCGCCGTGATGCAGCCAACTACATTTGCCTGGCACGTGACGCCTACCTGGGTGCGCAGCGCGAGTTGCATGCCGCGCTGGAAGCGCTGGGGATAGAAGCCGACTCGCCGCCCACTGTTGCTTCGGTGGGGAAAGTCGCGCCGCCGTCATTGGGCAGGAAGCGCTAGGCGCCACGCGGATGCGGCCGGAATCGAGGGCGTATATTGAGCGGGTGGACAGTCCCGGTGTCGGCTCCTCCGGGCAGGGACCGGTATCCACTCCCAACGGAAGGCTGTGAGACATGGTTCGAGTTGTTGCCCTGCAGCTTCTGGCATTCGTGGTGTGCGCAGCACAGACCACAATCGAGGCTGACCACGCGGGCATTCGCTACACCGGCCGGGTCGACTTCGCCAACCCCAAGCGCCCGCAGTTTGACTGGCCGGGCGTGTATATCACTGCGCGCTTCCAGGGTACATCGCTTGGCGTGACCCTCGACCGGAACGGGTCGCAGCTGAACGTGTTGGTGGATGGTGACTCGGTGGCCCATATCAACAGCGGCACCGGACTGCAGACCTACACGGTCGTGCGGGGCCTGGCGGATACCGAACACGATCTGCTGATATCGAAGCGCAACGAGGGGAACGCCGTGACCTTCGGCGGACTGGTGCTTGACAACGGCAAGTCCCTCGTGACGCTCGGACCCCGACCGCAGTACCGTATCGAGTACGTGGGAGACTCGTACACGGCCTGCTACGGATGTGTCTCGCGCGTGACCACCTGTCCGGACCTTGCGACCGCGACTGACGCCTACCACGCGTACGCAGCGGTGAGCGCGCGCATCTTGGTTGAGGTTTATTCGATATTCGTCATGTGCGGCCGGTGGTTGTTTTATATTATGGGGTATTCTTTTTGCGGAATCCATACTGAAATTA
>CAZJJT010000085.1:4273-11980 GCA_964546395.1 uncultured Fibrobacterota bacterium | reverse complement strand
CCACGACGGCCTTTATTTCGGCTCCGAGGTCAAGTTTATCGCGGCGCTCCTGGGCCCAGGGGTACTTGGCGAGTTGGAGATCGAGGGAAGCGTGTCGGGAACATTTGCCACGGCCGATACGGGCGAGCGCGTGGCGGTACATGTCCGGGCCCCGAAACTCACTGTGTCCGGGTTCGTGGTGGACTCCATCGCTCTCGACGGCACCCTGAGGTCCACCGGCATGCACTTCGGACGGATCGAAGCACGCGAGGGACGGCGGAGCCGACTGAGGGGATCGGCGGAGATCCCCTGGTCGTTCCTGGGGGCGGATGTGCCGGAGGGCGATACGCTCAGAGCCGACGTGCGCGTGCGCGGTGACCTGCTCGCGAGTATCGAGCGCAATGTCGATTCCCCCATCGGGGGTTCCGGCGACGGCACCGTCACGGCATCGCTGATCGGTACCGCGCAGGGCTGGGAGTTCGCAACGTTCTCCGCGCGCATCCCTGCCGGCCGCCTCACCGCGGTACCGTACATCCCGGACGGCCTGAGCAGCTTCACGCTGAGCATGAACATGGACGCTGCGGGACAGGTACACACGCTCATGCAGGGATACGTCGGCAAGCAGCCCGTGAAGTTCTATTCGCTGCACGACATGCCTGCGGGATACCGGGGGTTCGAGTTCGGGCCGCTCGACTTCGGCGCGATCCTGGTCGAGACGCCCAAGGGCGGCGTCGCCGTGCACCTTCCGGGGTTCCACGAGAAAAAGGAGGTCGCCGAAGTGGCGTTCGGGCCGCTGCCGCCGTTTCCGGCGTTCGCGCTTACCGGTCCGGTCGACCGTCTCCGTATCACCGGGGTGTGGACCGTGCGCAACTGCGAGTTCACCTACCCGTTGTTCGACAGCGACGAACTGGAAGGGGACTTCGACCCGTTTCCGTACATCGACTGGGAGATGGACATCGTGGTGGGCAACCGCAATGTCAACTACTACTGGGACATCACAGGACGCAGGCGCAAGCTGATCCGGTTCGTTGACGCCACGCTCGACCCGCAGTCACGGCTGAGGATGCGAGGGCGGGAGTTGGACAACTCGTTCCGTCTCCTGGGCCAGGTGCGGGCCTACAAGGGATCGGTGTACTTCGGCAAGATCTTCGACCGCCGCTTCGAGCTGGGGCTGGACTTCTCGCCCGAGCCGCAACCACGCGGCGGCTACAGCAACATGCCGATCATGTGGGGCGGCGCCGAGGCCTTCTCCGACAGCAGCCGCCAGCAGCGTATCCGCCTGACGCTGCAGTTGGTAGACCCGATGAGCGGCGGAATCAGCGAGCGCGGGCGCGTGGCGCTTATCCCCCGCACCGCGGAGCAGCGCCGGGGTCTGGGGCGTGCCGACAGCGACAGTATCCTGAATTTCAATCTGCAGCTCTCCTCCGATTTCGAGGAGATCGCGGGTGAGTCGGAGCGTGAGTTCTACCGCGAAGCGGGGCTGCGCTTCACCACGCTCGAGGGCGCGGGCGAGTTCGTGGGAAGCATGGGAGAGCAGTACCTTCACCGCTACCTCCTGCAACGCTTCGAACGCCGGCTCGCCAGGCGACTCGGCCTGGACGTCATCGCCTTGGAAACGTCCATTGCGTCTAATTATTTTAGCACGTTTTACAACAGGGAATCCTCGGAGATATCCGACCGGTGGAATATGCTCGCGTTGGCGCATGTGGGCATCACGATCGGACGCTACTTCTTCCGCGACAACCTGTTTGTCAAAGCGCGAGGGGAACTGATTCCGATCGAGGAACTCCTCGTGCCGGAGTACAGCGTTGGTTTCGAGCTCCAGCCAGTGCAGTATCTGTTCCTGGATTTCAACTATGGATTTCACCGGGGCGAGTTCGAAATCGAGCATGACCCCCGTGTGAACCTCCAGTTGCGGCTTCCGCTCACCCGGCTGAGGAAGCTGTGGAAGTTCTGAGAAGGGCCGGCGTGGAGAGACGATGAGAATTGGCGGCATGTGGCTGGTACTGCTCTGCCTGCTTCCCGCAGCGGCACAACCCACCGATCCTTCCGTGGCCGCTGCCGACAGCGGGGTCCAGGCTTCCGCCGAGCAGGCCGGCAAGCGGCTCGACACGCTCGACATTGAGGGACTCGTGGTGAGCAAGCCTGCCATCGTGCGCAACGCCTCGGGGCTCAAGCAGGGCCAGGTGTTCAGCGCCGCAGACGTGCAGGAAGCAGTCCGCTCCTTGTACCGCCTCGGCCTGTTCCGTTCCATCGACATCTTCGTGACCGAAGAAACCGAATCCAGCGCCTCGCTGCTCCTGCGCGTCGAGGAGTTCCCGGTCTGCGAAGAGCTGAGTTTCGCAGGGACCAAGAAGCTGAAGGCGAAGGACCTCGAGGAGACAGTGTCGATTCGAACGGGACGGGTCCTCACCGACCAGTCACTCCGCGACAATATCGACGCGGTTCGCCAGAAATACGCCGATGAGGGTTACCTGCAGGCCGAGGTCGAGGCGGAGGTGCGTGAGAGCAAGGTGCCGGGGAACGTGACGCTCAAGTTCCGTATCAAGGAGGGCCCCAAGGTTCGTATCAAGTCGATCACGTTCGCAGGCAACGAAGCGTTCAAACCCATCAGACTCAAGCGCAAATTCAAGACCAAGGAAGACCGGTGGTGGCGCAGCGGCAAGTACGAAGAGACCTCCTACCGAGAGCATGTCGACTCCCTGCTGATCTACTACTACAACCACGGGTACCTCGACGCGCAGGTGGTCCGCGATTCGATGTGGTACGCGCCGAACAAGCGCGATATCCATATCGTGCTCGAACTCGACGAAGGGAAGCGGTACTACACGGGCGAGTTCTTCTTCGAGGGAAACCGTGTGGTCGCTACCGACTCACTCCAGGAGAAGGTAGCGCTCAAGCGCGGCAAGCCGTTCGAGAAGGACAAGTTCGACATGACGAAGTACTATGTCGAGGACGCCTACCGCGAAGAGGGCTACCTCTGGGTGCAGGTAAAAGACGAGCGCACCTTCCGCGAAGACACTATCGATGTGACCATGCGCATCGCCGAGGGCCGTGCCGCCATCGTGAACAAGATCGACGTCGAGGGGAATATCAAGACGCGCGAGAAGGTGGTCCGTCGCCACATCGTGCTGAACCCCGGCCAGAAGTACCGTCAGTCGCTGATGGCGCGCAGCGTGCGCGAGATCATGCAGCTCAACTACTTCAACAACGTAACACCCGATCTGCGGCCCAACGACGATGGCACGATCGATCTGGTGTTCAAGGTTGAGGAGAAGGACAACATCGGGCAGCTCTCCATCGGCGCGGCCTACAGCGAACGGGACCGATTCGTGGGTACCTTCGCCACGTCCATTCCGAATTTCCGCGGCTCCGGCCAGGAGCTGAACCTGAATGTCGAGTACGGCAAGTACCGTCAGGATTACTCAATCGGGTTCAAGGAGCCCTGGGCGTTCGACCGCCCCATATCGGTGTCTGCCAGCGTCTACTACAACTACAGCAAGTATGCGTCGTATGCCGGTTCGAGCGAGTCGTACGGGTTCCGCGTGGGCGGCGGCAGACGTCTGAAATGGCCCGACGACTACTGGCGGGCGGACGGGATGTACCTGTTCAGCTGGACCCGCGAATCACGCACCGCACAGTACGACACGGCTGATGTGCCGATCAAGGTGCCGCATGAAGGGTTCATGAGCCGCCTGTCGTTCACGCTCTACCGCAACGATTTCGATTACCCGCAGTTCCCCACCCGCGGATCGTCGTTCTACCTTACGCCGGAGATAGCCGGTCTCGGCGGCAAGTATCAGTATCTCAAGACGACACTCGGCTACGACTGGTATTTCCCGCTGCTCTGGAAGTTCGTGTTCGGCCTGCGCAGCAAGTTCGGACTGGTCAGCAAGCTCCCGTGGTCGGACGAGCTGGTGATATCGCGCTGGGACCTGTACAACGCCGGCGGCGTGTATTCCGACGGCACGATACGCGGCTATCCCGAGTACACTTTTGGCGGGCGCAGCGACCCCTCGGAGGGGATCACGATGCTCGTGATGACGGCGATGCTGCAGTTCCCGGTGATGGACCGGCAGCTGTACCTGAGTATCTTTGGCGATATCGGTAACACGTGGTCGAGCGTGTCCAAGATCGACCCGGCCGACATGTACAAGGGCGTGGGCTTCGGGGTACGGCTGATGATACCGATGCTCGGGTTGCTGGGTTTCGATTTCGCCTGGAAACTCGACGATCCCGACCGGACCGATTTCAAGAACGATCCCGGTGATCGTTTCGAGTTGCACTTTCTGCTGAACCGCGGCTTCTGAGCACGGCGCGGTGCGGCGCAAACGGTAGGAACACGGGTACCCATTCATGAGTCAGGGAGGCAACTGATGAGCACTACGCGCATGCTGAGCGCCGTTGCGGCGGTGGCAGTACTTGCGGGAGCAGTTTCCGCGGAGATCAAACTCGGCTACATCGACTCCGAGGTGATATTCCAGCAGTACGAGGGCACCAAGGACGCGCAGGAGAAGTTCAACCGCGAGGTGGCCAAGTGGGAACAGACGGCCTCCGAGCAGCAGAAAGAGATCCTCGAACTCAAGGAGCAGCTCGAGAAGCAGAGCCTGCTGCTCTCCAGCGAGCGCAAGAAGGAGCTCGAAGCGCAGTTGCAGGAGAAAATGGCTTCGTACCAGAAATTCGTGGCGACCAAGTTCGGCCAGGAGGGTGAGGCGCTCAAGAAGAACACCGAGCTGACCAAGCCGATTATCGAAAAGATCAACAAGATCATCGACAAGATTGCCAAGGAAGAGAAGTACGACTTCATTTTTGATGCCCGTTCGGGCGGAATCGTGTTTGCCAAGAAGGGCTACGACCTCACGCAGCGCGTCCTCGATCTGCTGAACCAGGAATAGTGCGCCATGGAACTGGGACGGATTGCCGAGGCGCTCGGGTGCGCGGCACCGGCTGGTGCGGCTGGTATCGAACTCCTCCGTGTCGCTTCGCCGGAGGATGCCGACGAGCAATCGCTGGTGTTCGTGGCCGATATCCGCTATGCCGAGGCGGCGGCCGCCTGCAGAGCCCCCGTCGTACTCGCGCGTCCCGGCACGCGGATCCCGGGCAAGACTGTCCTCGAGCTGAGCGACCCGTATGTCGGCTACGCGCGTGCCGCACAGTTATTCGAAGATCGCACCCCCCTGTTCGGCCCGGGAGTACACGAATGTGCCGTGGTATCCGCCGCGGCCACTCTAGCGAAGGGTGTCTCGGTGGGCCCCGGCAGTGTTATCGGCCCGCGGGCATCCGTCGGTGAGCGCACGCGGGTAGGCGCGCGTGTCGTGGTGGAACCGGGGGTCAGCATCGGCGCCGACTGCCGTATCGACTCCGGGGCAATCGTGTGCCGGGACGTGCGTATCGGCAACCGTGTGATAGTCCAATCGGGGGCGGTAATCGGCAGCGAGGGTTTCGGCAACGCCATGGGCGCAGAGGGCTGGGTGCGTATCCCGTGTTTCGGGACAGTGGTGGTGGAGGACGATGTCGAGATCGGCGCCAATGTCACGATTGACAGGGGCAACTTCGCCCCTACGCTCATCGGCCGTGGGGTTCGGCTCGACAACCTCGTCCACATCGCCCACAACGTCGAACTGGGCACGCACACGGCGATTGCCGCGCAAACAGGGATATCGGGCAGTACGAAGGTCGGTTCCGGCGTCCTCATTGGCGGGCAAGCCGGGTTCGTGGGACATATCACGGTTGGGGACGGGGCGTTCGTGGGGGCCCAGGCAGGGGTGAGCAAGAGCGTGCAGCCGGGGGCGAAGGTTTCTGGCTACCCTGCTCGCGACCTCATGACCATGCGGCGCATCGACGCCGCGCTCGGCCACTTGCCGGAGGCCCTGAAGGAACTGCGGCATCTGAAGCGACAGGCGGGGCCGGAGAAGGCGGACGCGGCCACGGACGGATCGCCGGCGTAGTCCGGCACAGGCGAAAGGAACCAGCGTATGCCGCTGCAGCAGACACTCGGCAAGTCCATCACGCTCGAGGGTGTGGGACTTCATACCGGCGAAACGGCACGCGTTGCTCTGAACCCGGCGCCTGAAGACAGCGGCATCTCGTTCGTCCGCGTTGACGTTGAGGGTCGGCCCGAGATCAAGGCCGATATCGACAACGTGGTGGACCTGGCGCGCGGCACCACCATCGGCAACGGCTCGGTCAAGGTGGCCACTATTGAGCACCTGATGGCGGCGTTTGCCGGCCTCGGCATCGACAACTGCCTGGTGGAGGTCGACGCGCCCGAGATTCCGCTCATGGACGGGAGTGCCCAGCCCTTCGTGAAGGCGTTCGGCGTGGCGGGCACGGTTGAGCAGACCGCGCCCCGCGAGTATATCACCGTCGACAAACCAATCGATCATGTCTACGGCGACCTCGCCCTCGGCATCTACCCCTCCGACCATCTGCGCCTCACGGTGACAGTCGACTACCGTCATCCCGCCCTCGGCGTCCAGTACACCACGATGTTCTCGCTGGATGAGTTCGCGAAGGAGTTCGCCCCGGCACGGACCTTCTGCTTCCTCTCCGAGATCGAGCACCTTCGCGAGAAGGGCCTGATCAGGGGCGGAAGCCTCGACAGCGCCCTGGTGGTTCAGGATGTAGACCTGACTCCCGAACACATCGACTACATCAAGCGGCTGTTCAACGAAACCCGCCCGCTCAAGCAGGGCACCAACGGCTTCCTCAACAACACCAAGCCACGTTTCTACAACGAGCCCTGCCGCCACAAGGCACTCGACGTGCTTGGTGACCTGTATCTGCTCGGCAAGCCGATCAAGGCACACATATTTGCCGCGCGCCCTGGTCACGCCAGCAACCACGAGATGGCCAAGAAACTGCGGGCCTACCTCCGGAAGCAGGAGAAGGGCGGACGCGGCAGCGACGAAGACCCTGCGATGACGCACGAGCAGATCACTGACCTGCTCCCCCATCGCTACCCCTTCCTGCTCGTCGACCGCGTTGAACGCGTCGAGCCGGGCAAGAAGGCGGTCGCCCTGAAGTACGTCACGTTCAACGACCCGTATTTCCAGGGCCACTTCCCTGGCAACCCGGTCATGCCCGGGGTGCTGCAGATCGAGGCCATGGCGCAGGTAGGCGGCATCATGGCACTCCACGGCGGCTCGCGCTCCAGCAAGGGTCGCGCCATCCTGTTCATGGGCGTCGACCGTGCGCGGTTCCGCGGCGTGGTGAGGCCCGGTGATGTGCTTCGGATCGAGACG
Source organism: uncultured Fibrobacterota bacterium (assembly GCA_964546395.1). GTDB lineage: Bacteria > Fibrobacterota > Chitinivibrionia > Chitinivibrionales > CAZJJT01 > CAZJJT01. The sequence continues at coordinate 4,757 of CAZJJT010000085.1, read as the reverse complement.
GAGATGCTGCAGGACCGCCGCTCCACCATCCGCTTCGCCGGCAAGTGCTATGTCGGTTCCCGCCTAGTGTGCGAGGCCGAGCTGATGGCGATGCTGAGCAAGAAGGACGAGTGATGGCCGGAGCACGGATCCACCCCACCGCGATAGTCCACGATGACGCGAGGCTGGGCAGCGACGTGACGGTCGGGCCATACGCTGTCGTCGAGGACAACGTTACCATCGGCGACAACTGCGACATCGGTCCACACGCGCTCGTCGCATGGGGCACGCGCATGGGGCGGCGCTGCCGCGTGTTTCACAGCGCCACCGTGGGAACGATCCCGCAAGACCTGAAGTTCGCCGGCGAGGAAACGCTTTGCCGTATCGGCGATGACACGATCATCCGCGAGTACGTCTCTATCAACCGCGGCACGAAGGCCAACGGCGAAACCGTCATCGGCAGCGGTTGCGCGCTGCTGAGCTACTGCCATGTCGGTCACGACTG
>CAZJJT010000085.1:0-4173 GCA_964546395.1 uncultured Fibrobacterota bacterium | reverse complement strand
CCGTATCCTGTTCCGGCAGAATCTCATGAAAGCGGACGCGGTGAGGAAGCTCCAGGAGTCGTTTGCCGGCAACGCCGATGTTGCGGCCCTTATCGCCTTCGTCAACGGCTCCGACCGCGGGCTTCTGCAGATGGGCGCCGGAACGGACGACTGAGCGGGGCCAATCGCTATTTTTCGGGGGCCTATGACCTCCCCCGCCGACCGCGAACAGCTCGCACGCCGTATTGTCAGCCGCCTTGCCGGGCATGGCTGCCGCGCCCTGTTTGCCGGCGGGTACGTGCGTGACGTGCTCCTCGGCTCTTCTGCGCACAGCGATATCGACATCGCCACGAATGCGACACCGTCGACAGTTGCAGACCTGTTCGGCCACACCGTGGGCGTGGGAGCCCAGTTTGGCGTGGTCATCGTGGTGGAGGAAGGTGTACCGTTCGAGGTGGCAACGTTTCGCAGTGATATCGGGGTGTCTGACGGCAGGCATCCGGCGGGAGTGGTGTTTGCCGACGAGCGGGAGGATGCACAGCGCCGCGATTTCACCATCAACGGCATGTTTCTCGACCCGGCCACCGGTGACGTGCTTGACTACGTGGGAGGGCGGGCCGATCTGGAGCACCGCCTCGTGCGCGCAATCGGCCAGCCGCGGCAGCGCTTCGAGGAAGACCACCTGCGCATGCTCCGTGCCGTACGCTTCGCCGCACAGCTCGACTTCTCGATTGAACCGTCCACATTCCAGGCGCTGAGTGAGGCAGCTCCCGCCATCACGCGCATCTCGGCTGAGCGCGTGTTCCACGAGCTGGACAGGATGCTCCGCGGCCGGGACCCGCGTCGCGCGGTGAGTCTTCTGCACGACTCGCGCCTGCTCGGGGAGGTGCTTCCTGAAGTGGCCGCGATGGAGGGAGTTGCCCAGCCCCCGGAGTTCCACCCCGAGGGCGACGTCCTCCAGCATACGCTGCTTGCCCTCGGACACCTCTCGCAAGCTTCACAGGTACTCGCCTGGAGTGTGCTTCTGCACGATATCGGCAAGCCACCGGTGTTTCAGCTCGCCGACCGTATTCGGTTCAACAACCACGATACCGTCGGTGCACGAATGGCCGGGGAGGCGCTGGAGCGATTGCGTGCCCCGCGCGCGCTTGTCGAGGCGGTGCAGGCGTGCGTCGGCAACCACATGCACTTCGCGCACGTGGAGCAGATGCGGGTATCGACTCTCAAGCGGTTCCTGACGCGAAGCACGATAGAGGACGAACTGGAGCTGCACCGTGTCGACTGTCTGGCCAGCCACGGCATGCTTGATAACTATGAACTGCTCTGTCGGAAACGCTCGGAATTCGCGGCGGAGCAGCTCAAACCCACCCCCGTGCTGAACGGCCGCGACCTGCTCGCCCTCGGCTACCAGCCAGGGCCTGCCGTGGGTGCGGTGCTGGATGAAGTGTACGATCTGCAGCTGGAAGAGCGGGTGGGCACGCGTGAGGAGGCGCTGGAGTGGGTCAGGCGCAACCGGCCCGCGCCTCCCGCGACCCAATCCTGACGCTCCCGGCATCGCCCTGCCCGCACCTGTGTATATTGCAATTTCGTGTTTTTCCCTGCATGCACAGGAGGTCTTCTTTGTGAACACCGCCTTCCCCGTGCTCCTCGCGATCGTGGTATTCGTTCTCGCCTACCGCTACTACGGCCGGTATGTGGCAAAGATGATCGGGCTCGACCCTGCGCGCGAGACGCCCTCCGTACGCAACAGCGACGGCGTCGACTATGTGCCAACCCAGGCAGGAGTGGTATTCTCGCACCACTTCGCGTCCATCGCAGGCGGTGGACCGATCCTCGGACCGTCACTGGCGTTGATCTATGGCTACAACCTGCCCCTGTTCTGGCTGCTGATCGGCTGCGTGCTTATCGGTGCGGTGCACGACTTCACCTCGCTGTTCGTGAGCATGCGGGAGGGGGGCCGCTCGCTGGCTGAAGTAGCGCGCAAGACGCTCGGAGAGAGCGGATTTTTCCTGTTCATCTCGTTCACGATCCTGAGCCTGCTTACCGTCATTGTGGCGTTCCTGGGAGCGACCGTGGCCGCCCTGACCTCCACCTATCCGCTGCAGATGCTTGGCCTGCCCATCGACCAGACCATCCTCAAGACAGTGGTAATCGACGGAGTGGTGAACGGCAGGATAGGCGGGATTGCTTCCACATCCGTGTTCGTGGTCACCGGCTTCGCGCCGTTCGTCGGTTACCTGCTGTATGTCCGCAAGATCCGCACGTATCTCGCCGCGCTGCTTGCCGTCGCGGTGTGCGTGCTCTCGATTGTGGTCGGCGTGCGCTGGCCGGTCACCATCAACCCCGACTACTGGCGCGCCATCCTCTGTGTGTACGTGCTTATCGCCGCCGGTATCCCGGTGTGGATCATCCTGCAGCCGCGCGACTTCACCAACTCCTTCATACTCTACGTCGGTATCGCGCTGATAGCCGTGGCAACGGTCGTGGGCGGCTTGATGCATCTGGGGGGCGCGGATGCGGCGCAGTTCGTACTCAAAGCGCCCGCGACCAACATCGCCGAAGGAACGCGTCAGCTTGGGCTGGTCTGGCCGATCCTGTTCATCACCGTCGCCTGTGGCGCCGTGTCCGGGTTTCATTCGCTGGTTGCCGGCGGCACCTCATCGAAGCAGATCTGCAACGAGGGGCACGCACAGGTAATCGGGTTCGGTGGAATGCTTCTCGAGGGGCTGTTCGCGGTCGGCGTGCTTACCGTGCTCGCGGCAGGCCTTGAGTTCGACACCTATCGCAGCATCGTATTCCCGGCCGCGGGGAGCGTGGCGAAGAGCAATCCAATCCTGGCATTTGCGCTGGCGTTCGGCACCATGGTGGAGTCGACTATCCGTCTGCCGAAGGTGTACGGCACGGTGTTCGGAATTCTGCTCGTGGAGGGCTTCGTCGTAACCACCCTCGACACCTCGGTCCGCTTGTGCCGCTATCTCCTCGAGGAGCTCTGGTCGATTGCATTCAAGACCGTGCCGGGCCTGCTCAGATCGTACCTGTTCAACGCCGGACTGGTGGTCGTCGTGTCGTTTCTGCTTGCGATGACCAACAGCATCACCAAGATATGGCCGGTGTTCGGCAGCGCCAACCAGTTGCTCGCGGCGCTGGTACTCATTGTGGTTGCCGTGTGGCTTGCGAACAACAAGCGCCCGACCTGGTTTGCGACCTGGCCGGCTGCGTTCATGCTTGTCACCACGATCGCGTCGCTCACCTACCTGCTCGTGACCAAGTACCTCAAGTCCGGCAATGTGCCGCTGGTGGTTGCCGATGGGGTCCTGCTGCTGCTGGCAATAGGGTTCGTCGTGATGCTGACACGGAGATTCCTGCTGCGTGGCAACACGCAGGCGCCCGCGGCGCCCGCGCGGTGAGTCGCACGACGCCCTGCGGTGAACCACGGGAAAGGGGGGATGCGTGGAGGATGTCCTGAGCGCCGGTTTCTGGCACACGTTTCTCAGCCAGGCAGTGCACTGGGCGCTGACCACTCTGCCGGCAGTGCTGCTGGTGCTCCTCCTCGCACTCGTCTTCGTGCACATCCTGACATCCATGGTGCAGCGCACACACAGTACCCTGGCCAGGCGGATGGTTGCAGGCGGAGAACGGGATGCCGCCGAGGCCGGGAAGCGCGTGGGAACCCTCCTCGGGATTGTCTCCTCCGCGGCGAAGCTCGTGGTATGGTTGATGGCGCTCATGGTGATATTGCGCAAGGTCGGGGTTGACATCGCACCGCTCATAGCCGGCGCCGGCATCGCCGGCCTCGCGCTCGGGTTCGGCGCACAGGAGATAGTCCGGGACGTGATCTCCGGCTTCTTCATGCTTCTTGAGAACCAGGTGCGGGTCGGCGATGTCGCGATTGTCAACGGTACCGGCGGCCTGGTGGAGCGAGTGGGCCTGCGCACCATCGTGCTGCGCGACCTGTCGGGAACCGTCCACGTGTTTCAGAACGGCAAGGTCGACACGCTGGCCAACATGACCAAGGAGTGGTCGGCCATGGTGTTCAACGTAGGCGTTGCCTACAAGGAGAACACCGACCACGTCGTCGACACCATGAAACGCGTGGCTGAAGAACTGCGCAGCGACAGTACGTTCGGGCCGAAGATACTCGAGCCCATCGAGGTGTTCGGTGTCGACAAGTTCGGCGACAGCGCGGTGGTGGTC
>CAZJJT010000084.1:0-12002 GCA_964546395.1 uncultured Fibrobacterota bacterium | reverse complement strand
AGTTGATGAGTTGTTCCGTCCTCTGTCTTCTGTCGTCTGTCGTCCGTCCTCCCTCGTCCGTCCTCCGTCCTCCGCCCCTCTACTTCCACCACTTCCATATATGGCCGAAATACTGGCTCCACCCTTCGGGTCTGTCGGGCGCATCCATCTCCGCCGGTCGTCGCTTCCTGCCGCTGTCGCGGAACCACTTGACCACACTCGCAGGTGCGCCGCGTTTCTCGAGTTCGTCGAGGGCTTGTGCGCGAATCGCGCGCGCGGTGTCGGGCTCCTGGGTGAGCAGGTTCTCGGTGGAGTTGTAGCGGTACAGGCGGTCGAAAGCCGGGTCGCCTGAGAGCATCAGGTAGCGCTCGGGCGCGAACGCGGTGAACGCGGGCCAGTCGTTGTTTTTCGGCCAGCCGGCCGGTGAAGAGCCGCACAGCGCCAGGGAGCGCCCCGTACCGCGGGAAGACAGGGCTGAGCGCCCGGCACACGTGCCGGGGACCTTCGCCCCGGCCAGGTCAAGGATTGTCGCCGTGATATCCTGCGGCTGAACAAAGCAGTCGCGGCGGCCGGTGTCGCCGCCGGGGCGGTACACGATGAAGGGCACGTGGCCTTCACACTCGCTCTGCGGGCCGGTCTTGCCGAACTGCCCCCACTCGTACAGGTTGGTGCCGTGGTCGGCGGTGAGCACGAGTGCAGTATTGCGGTCGAGCCCGGTCTGTTCCAGTGTGTCAAGCAGTGTGCCGAACCAGTGGTCCACCCAGCTCACCTTCGCGTCGTACATCGCCGTCTGTCGCTTCACCACGGTATCGTGCAGGGGTGTGCGCTGGCCGAGGCGGGCCGCCTGGGTGAACAGCCGCGGGTCGATACGGCCGTCGTAGCCGGGTGTTGTGTCGTACTGCCGCACGAGCTCCGGCGGCGCGTCCCAGGGCTCGTGCGGGTCGAAGCAGTCGAGCCAGAGAAAGAAGTTGTTTCGGCTGCGGTTGGCGCGCAGAAACTCGCTTGCCGCGGTGAACAGTTTTGCGGCGTTCCACTGTTCGGGTCGTGTACGGTTGCGGTTGGCGCGCGTGTAGGTGACAATCATCTGGTGCTCCAGCTGCGCGGCGGCCTCCTTGGGCAGGGGCAGCGACGGGTCATGGCACCAGTTGTCGAGCATGGTGAGGGGTTGGTCGTCGATAGTTGGCCGGTCGACTTCAGCGCCGCGCACGAAGGTCCAGGCGTGGAACGGGTAATCGAACGCGTGACCGCCGTTCACCAGGTGCGGTGTGTCGTGGATGAGCTGCGTGCAGTATCCTGCTTTCTCGAGCATGTGCGGCAGGAACGGGCGGTTGCAGGCGAGGGGAGCCCACGGGTGGAAGGGTGAGCCGTACTGGCCGGTTATGACATCGGTGCGGTGCGGGATAGTGGGGAAACTCGAGGCGAACGCGCGGTCGAAGACCAGTGAACGGGCCGCGAGGCGATCGAAGTTGGGCGTGCGGATATGCGGGCAAGCGCCATGGAACGCGATACGGTCGTAGCGGAGTGTATCGACAATGAGCAGGATGATGTTCACGGGGTCTCCTCGCTGATACGTGCCGCGTAGTGGGTCTGGATAATCGAGGTGGCACGGCGGGCCGCGGCGCGCACGGCCGAAACCAGCGCATCAGGGCTGGTGTCTCGCGGCATGTCCACGACCGTGACACCGATACTGTCAGGGACCTGGTCCTGCCGCGCGCCGAGTACGGGCGCGGTGACCCGCATCCAGTTGGGTTTGCTCTCGGAGCGCTCGAGGCACACGCTCTCCTGCCTGATCTCGCGGTAGACCTCGCGCAGGCGATTTTCGCCTCCCTCCGAGGGTATGGGCGCGGCCAGCGCGAGACGGACCGCATCATCCTCGGGCATGTGCGCGAGGATCGCGCGCGCAAATCCGTGGCGGGCCAGGTCGACGTTACGGCTGCCCACATCGATGAAATGACACGAGTTGGGCCGCTCTGCCTTCGCGACCATCACGATGGCATCCGAGTCGAACTCGAACAGCGCGGCACTCTGCCCCGTCTCATCGGCAAGCGAATCGAGCACGGGCTGAAGCAGACGGGCCTTGGGAAGCGAGCCGAGGGCCATGTGCGCCAGGTCGAGCAGGGCGGGGCCACGGCGGTAGCGCCCGCTGTCGGGCGAGCGCTCCACCAGGTTCTCATCCACGAGCACCTTGATCAGGCGTGACAGCGTGGGCGAGGGAAGATTGCTGCAGGCGGCCTGCATGGCGCTGAACGAACACCAGTCGTCTCTGGCAGAGAGGAACCTGAGGATTGCGATTCCCCGTCTGAGCGGTGCGAGCGACTGTGAGTTGTTCTGGCTGGCCATGGTTACGTTTTTGTAAGCTTAGTAACGGTAATATAACCAATTGGCCTCGGTCTGTCAATAGGGACGTGAGGGTGGGCGGCATGTATCCTTGATGTGGTCCCGGTCGTTCCGTCTCATACGAGTGAGGGAGGACAAGGGGAGCGCCATCACCGAACGTGCGAGGTGCGGGATCTCTCACCCGAATGGCGGTCTGGCGAGGCGAAGCATACCTCTGAGACTCCGCGGGTGGGGGCCAGCGGTTCTGCGCATGCCACTACCCCTGCCCGCCCCCTACCCCGCCGAAGGCTCCCAACGCACGACACTCATTCTGTCTCGGGATGTTCTGCCTATCTCGGGATGTTCTGCTGCAGTACGCCATTGGCAAACACCAGCACCTGACCCTTGTAGGTCCATCGCACGGCCGCGTCGCTCGTGTCCACCGAGAGTGGGTCGCCCCAGCAGAGGCGCGCCTGGTCGAATGTCATGCCGGTTACCAAGCGATGCTCGTTGATATTCGCCCAGACTTCGGGCTCCCACCGGTACGTTTTCAGCGGGTCCTGCTCGACAACGAACTCGGCCCAGGGGTCGGTCTCGCGCACCATGTCGCCGAGGACATTGGTCCAGCTGATATGCACCGGCAGGAACCCCCGAAGACTGTCGGGGCCCTCCACCACAAGCCAGAGCGGCTGCGGCGGAAGGGGCATCGTGCCGCGCACCACCTTCGCCACCGAAAGCGGTGTGGAGATGGCAACCTTGATACTGCCCATGCGGCCGGTGGCGGTATCAAACGTGTTCATCTGGCGCTTGCGCGCGTACACCACGGTACCTTCCCAGCGAGCGCGTGCCACCTCAAGATCCCCGTGGGGCGCGATCGCCTTGATCGCTTGCTGAATCGTGCGGGCGTACACCGGCGCGCCCAGCACGGTGTCTTCGAAGGCGATCAGGAACTCGGGCCCGCTCGGGCGTACCGAGGTGACTTTCAACGCGTGCCGCGCGAGGGCCTCGTAGCGGTAGCGGCGGTTTCTGAGCTGGCGTGACGGGTCAAGAGGGGTGCTCTCCTTGTCGAGCGCCGCCGTGGGATACATCTCGTAGCCGAACTGGCGGAACGGGGGACTCATGGGCAGTACCACGAAACGTGTGCCGAGCCACTGCGGCACGGCCAGCGTCGGCGCGACCGGTCTGGCCGGTGCTGCTGCCGGGACATCCTGCTGCTCCACCGTGCTGTCGCGAGACGGCAGGGCCTCCGGGCGGTGTTTCCTGCGTGAGACTGCGTGGAGCGTGGTTGCCGCCAGCAGGGCAGCGATGAGCGAACTCCTGGCAACTGCAGCCATGAGTGTGAGCACCGGTGCTGGGCCCGGCACGGGCGCAATGGGCGTACAGGAACGTGTCATGGCGGGCCTCGCGACACAAACTGGTTCCGGCATGTACCGGTGCCGTCCCGAAGATACATGTGCGATCCCAGAATGATGCACCGTGGAAGTGCGGGCGTTGCACGATGCAACGGCCCCGTGCGCGGTGGTTGCAGGGCGACTGGCCTGCACGTGCCCGGAAGGCGCCAGCTTACGGGAATACGCTTGTGGCACGGAGATTGCGAGATATCATGGGTGACAGCGGTACTTTGGCAAAGGGAGGCACCAATGGAACGCAACAGGGTGCATGACAGGCGGGCGGTGAAGCTGGACCATGTGATGGCGAAGGATTTCATACCGTTCAAAGAGGGCCGACCGGTGCGGCAGAAGGTGATAGGCAACGAGGACCTCCTGAATCTCCAGATCGCTCTTCACACGGCGACCTCACTGGAGGACTTCCTCGCCCTGCTCTGAGACCGGGGCAGGCCGAGAAGACAACGAGACGCCGCATGCAGCAGGGCGGTGTCCTGGACATAGAGGACGGGCGTGGCACCGAAAGGGCCACGCCCGGACTGTTTCCGGGGGGGTGGCCGGCCGGCGGGAGGCGTGCTTGCACACCTTCGTATATTGGCCGCCCCTGTATGCGTACCGCTCCTATGCACGTTCCGGTCGTGGCTGCAGTTGCCGCGGTGTTCGCCTCGTCCCCCGTGGCGGCGGCCGAGTTTCTGGCCGTCAGCGAACTCCACCGCAACCCCGTGGGGCTCGAAAGCGTCGCCCCGGGCGGGCGCAGCCATGAGTTCGTCGAGATACTCAACATCGGCGACACGCCGCTGAGCCTCGACAGCGTGTTTCTGAGCGACGGCCTCGATGCGGACTCGGTTATTGCGTGGCACGACCCCAACGCGATCCACCGCGGCTGTGTCTCCGGCGTGCGCGTTCTGGAACCGGGTCAGGTCGCTGTCGTACTCGACCCGGACTACGACTCGGCGGTCGGTCTTGACCGCACCTCAGCCTACCGGATAGCGGACGGCACGGTCCTGTGGACCGTCGGCGACAGCCACCTGGGTGACTACAGCAACCTGTCCGAGACTGATGGGGTGTTCCTCTACAAGGGCACACAGAGCGTGGTGCAGCGGGTGCTGGCGTTTGCGGCAGACACGGGCGTGCAGGTGCCGCCCGAGCCGGGCAGCAAGCTTGTGCTGGGCTCGGTGAGCAGCCCCGAAGGCAGGTCGGTGGTGCTGCGTTCGCTGCTGTTTGGCTGGCCGGTGTTCGCGGCGTGCCCTGAAGGAGTGAGCCCCGGTGCTGCGGAGTGTGTCGTGGACGGCTGGCTGGTGGACTGGCGGTTGGGGGCGGCGCGGGGGGGCGCGGCGGCATGCACCCTTGCCGCTGCGCGGGTGGGTGGCGGTGGTGAGGACGCACGGGTCGAGGTGGAGCGTGAGGACGGGTTCGCGGGACCGGTGCCGCCGACAGCCCTCGGGGTTGATGCAAACGGGATTGCGCGGTTCGCGACGCAGGTGCCGCTCGACTCTCAGCAGTACTACATCGTAGTGACGCACGGGCAGCAGGTGGTGCGGGTCCCCCTCGACCTGTCTTCCGTGTGGGTCCCCGCCGGGGCGCTGCGGGTCTCGGAAGTGTTTCCGCGGGCCGGCGAGGGCGGCCCGGAGTGGTTTGAACTGGTCAATGTCTCACCGATGAGCGTGAGCCTCGAGGGATGGTTGGCCGGCGACAGTGAGGACAGCGTGGCGCTCGCGCCCGCTGGGAGGTCGGTCGCGCCGGGGGCGTACGTGGTGTTCACCGAAGATGCCGAGGCGCTCGGCGGGTGGTACCCGACCCTTGGCGACATGGTCGAGCCGCCGGTGTGGCACACGCTGGCCAACACGCGCGACTCGTTGTGCCTCTGGGACAACCACGGTCAGTGCCACGAGTGTGTGTACTACGACGCGGCATGGTATGACGACTGGGTGCACGGGTCGCTCGAGCGGGTGACGCTCTCGGGCAGTGCACTGAGCGCCCAGGCGTGGGCCGCGGCCGACCCCCCGAGCCCCGGCCAGCCCAACGGCTCCTCCACGTGGCGCGCCGTCGCGCGCGCCGCGATGGATATCGGCCCGCTTCCGTTCACGCCCAACGGTGACGGCGTTGACGAGCAACTCTCGATCCGGCTCCAGCTCCCTGCGGGCGCCACGGTGAGCATCGCCGTGTACGGCATGGATGGACGCGTAGTACGGACCCTTCCCGACACGCCGCGGGAGCAGTACCTGTGGGACGGCAGGACCGACAGCGGTTCGGCTGCCCCGGTCGGCCCCTTCTTCGTGGTGGCGCGGTTCTCGGGGATTAGCAGCGGCCCGAGTCTGCTCCGCAAGCGGGGGGTCCTGTGGCGATGAGAGGCGCCCTTCTGAGGCTTGTGGTGGTCACGATGGCTGTGCGCACCGGGGCGCAGGTGCGCGCGCCGTTTCCCCAAGGCGCTTCCATGAGTACGCTCGGCACCGTGGTCTGGTCGGACGACCTGACGGGTCGTCAGCCGTGGACCGCGGCGGCGCTGCTCGCCGACACACTGCGGTTTGGTGTCGCCCTGAGTGGTGTCGACTACTACGATGATATGGACAACCTGGCCGAGCGCGACATCCGCCACGCGATGGCCGGCGGCTGGTACCACAACCGTTTCTTTACTGTCAAGGGTTCCTACGAGCATTTCTCGGCCCTGGATGTCTACTACGAGCAGATCGGCCGATTCTCACTCGGATCTTCGGCGCTGCGGTGGCTCGCCGCGAGCGTCGAAGTACGCGGGGCGCGGGTGGGTGTGCGTGGATCCGGCCGCGACAGCGAGACCCTGCTCGAGCTGGGCGCTACGGTGTGGGTGCCGCGCCGGTATGTGGCGATCGCGGCCGCGGTCGAGCACCTTGCGGTGGAACGGGCCGGCGCGGAAGGCTTCGAGACCGACCCGTGCGTACGGGTGGGTGTCCACACCCGCCGCCACCGCTGGGGCGCGCTGGGGTGTACCGGTGAAGTGGTATTCGCGGAGGAGCCGTACGTGCGCCTGGCGCTTGGCGAGCAGCTGCGTATCCACCCGAATGTCGGCATCGACGCCGGGGTGAGCACCGAGCCGTTCATGGTCGCGTTCGGGCTGACAGTGGTGTGGCGCTCCTGCGCCACGCAGGCCGCATTCGTGCATCACCCCGATCTGGGCTGGTCGAAAGGGTTCGTGGTGGACTGGGCGCACCGGTAGAAGACGTATCTTCGGTGGAGAGTGGGGAGTGGATGGGGCGCTGAGAAGAGGGGGACGTTTCGTGGCACTGGCGTACCGGTACCGGTTGGTGGTTGTGGCCGCGCTCCTGGTGTGCGCGGGTTGCGGACAGAAGACGGGCGGGCCGGCGTTCAAGCCCGAGTACCGCATGCAGGTAACCGTGGGCGGGACGACGCACTGGGGCATGGGTGCGCAGAAGTTCGCGGATCTGGTGGCGGAGAAGACGGGCGGGGCGGTGAAGGTGAAGCCGTACTTCGGCGGTCAGCTTCTGCGGGGCGCCCAGCTCAATGCGGCCCAGATGGTGGCTACCGGGGCGATAGACTGCGCGTTCGAGTCGACTATCAACACGGCCCCGGTGATCCCGGAGCTCAACCTGTTCTCGCTTCCGTTCTTCGTCAACTCATTCGAGCATGTCGACCGTATCGAGCAGGGCGAAACCGGGGCGGTGATGTTCAGGGCGATGCGGGCGGTGGGGCTGGAGCCGCTGGGGTGGGGCGAGAACGGGTTTCGCCAGTTGACAAACAGTAAGCGGCGGGTGCGCCGCCCGGAAGACCTGAGAGGGCTGCGGGTGCGCGTGGTGGGCACGCCCCTATTCACCGACATATTCCGCACGCTCGGCGCCGACCCGATCAACATGAACTGGGGCGACGCGGTGACCGCGTTCCAGCAGGGTACCGTTGATGGGCAGGAGAACCCGGTGCAGATTCTGCTGGCGGTCCAGATACATCAGTACCATGACTACCAGACCCTGTGGAACTACGCCATCGACCCGCTCGTGCTGTACTGGAACCGCGCACAGTGGGACGCGTTTCCGGAGACAGTGCGGACGGCGCTCCACGATGCCGCTGTGCAGGCTTGCCTGTACCAGAAGGCGCTGGCGCGGGCGGGGCTTGACGACGGGCGGTCGGCGGGAGTGCTCAAGACCGTGTTCGGCCACGAGGTGGATCCGGCCGATCCGGTGGCATTCTTGCGCGGCAAGGGCATGACGATTGACACGCTCGATGCAGAGGGGCGGAGGGCGTTTGCGGCGGCATGCCGGCCGGTGTATGACACGTGGCTGGAAAAGCTCGGCGACGATCTGCTGGTGATGGCGCGGGCGGACATGGAGGGCGCGGAGGCGGTGTCGGGTGGCCGCTGAGCCGCAGCGCCTTCGCTGGGACCACTGGGCCGCGGCGCTCATGCTCGCGGCCATGGCGCTCATCGCGTTTGTCAATGTCCTCGGGCGCTACCTGTTCCATTACTCGCTGGCGTTCACCGAAGAGATAACGATCAACCTGTTCGTCTGGATGACGGTCGTGGGGTCGGGCATCGCGTTCGAGCGCGGCGGCCACCTGGGAATGGTCTCGCTGAATCGTCTCTTGCCTGCCGCCGCGCGCCGCGCCGCAGCGGTGTTCTCGGCGACGCTGACCGCGGCCCTGTACCTGGCGGTCGACTACCTGCTGGTGCGGACGATTGCCGCCGAGATCACGCTGTTTCACGCCCGTTCGCCCTCGCTGGGAATCCCGGTGTGGGTGTACTACGCCGGTGTGGTGGCCTGCACGCCTGCCGTGTTTATGGGTGTGTGGCGGAGAATGCGCGCGGAGTTGACCGCGCTTGGCGAGGGGAACGGCTGATGGCGCCCGCGGTGCTGGGAGTTGTGCTGGTGGCCCTGATGGCGGTGGGGGCGCCGATCGCGATCGCCCTCGGCGTGGCCGGGGCAGTGGCACTGGTCGGCTTCGACCTGGGCTACCAGATGATCGGCGTGAACTTCGTCTCGGGGATCGCCTCGTTCCCCCTGCTGGCAATTCCCTTCTTCATCCTGGCCGGCGTGCTGTTCGAGCGTGCGGGTCTGGCCGCACGGGTGGCACGCCTGCTGGAGCTGCTGGTGGGGCGTGCGACCGGTGGGCTGGCAGTCGTGGCGGTCGCCACGTGCCTGTTCTGGGGGGCACTGTCCGGGTCGGGACCGGCGACCACGGCCGCCGTGGGCCTGCTGCTTCTCGCCCCCATGACCCGTCACGGGTACTCCCGCGAATTCGCCGCCGCAACCATCGCCGGTGCTGCCGACCTGTCCATCGTGGTCCCGCCCAGCATCGCGTTCATCATCTACGGGAGCCTGACCGATGTGTCGGTGAGTGCGCTGTTCATGGCCGGGGTGATACCGGGGTTGCTGGTTGGGGCGGCGGTGGCGCTCGCCGCGATGCTGGTGTCGAAGCGGCGCGGGTACCGGGGCGCGCAGAAGCGGGGAAGCCTGACGGAACTGTGGCAGGCGCTCCGCGAGTCGGTGTGGGCGCTGGTGGCGCCGGTCATTATCCTCGGCGGGATCTACGCCGGGATATTTACGCCCACCGAAGCGGCCGTGGTGGCCGTGTTCTACAGCCTGGTGGTGGCGATGGCGGTGTACCGGACCGTGCGTCTGCGCGACCTGCCGCGGGTGCTCGCGGATGCTGCCGTGAGCAGTTCGGTCATCATGACAGTGGTGGTGTTTGCGGGCGTGTTCTCGTGGGCGGCGTCCACCACCGGCCTTATCGACTCGCTCGCGGCGTTCGTCGTGGCGGTGTCGCCCGGGCCGCTCATGATGGTGCTCACGGTGAACGTGTTGCTGCTCGGGCTGGGGATGTTCCTCGATGCGATCTCGATATCGTACCTGCTCATGCCCGTGCTTCTGCCGGTACTGCGTGCGCTGGGCATCGACCCGCTGTGGTACGGCGTGGTGTTTGTCACCGCGCTGGCTATCGGCCAGATCACCCCGCCCGTGGGGGTGAACCTGTTTGCGGCCGCCACCCTTGCCGGCAGCTCAATCGACGCCGTGGCGCGGCAGGTGGTTCCCTATGTGGTGGCCAGCGTGGTGGCGCTGGTGGTGGTTTCGCTGATCCCGCAGCTGTCGCTCTGGCTGCCCACGGCTGTGGGGCTGTGGGGGAGGTAGCATCGGCCCGCTTGACAGAGAACCACAGGTAACCTATCTTGTTGGGGCGGCGAGCAGGAGCCGTGGCCGGGCGTTCCGCCCGAACTCATTCTCCCCCAAGGAGGCAACGCCATGAGGTCATCGGTACGCGCGCTGTGCGCGGCAGGTGCGGTGGTCTGTGCGGCACTCGTGTCGGGCTGCGGGATCAACGGCGAGAAGCTCGATCAGGCCGAGGCAAAGATCGACTCGCTGATGCAGAAGGGAGTGCCCGACAGCATCTTGACAGATGCGAAGGTGCAGCTGATGCAGGCCCGCACGGGTCTGCGGACCGGCAACACGGCGCTCGCCGGTCAGAACGCCGACTCGATGTACAAGGTGATTGCCGCGGCTGACGCCTGGCATGCCGAGAGCCAGGCGAAGCTCGGGCCGGTGGTCCGCTCGCGTCGCGAGGCGCTGAACGAAGCGGTTGCGGGGCTCAGCGGGCCGCAGAAAGCGGTGGCCGACAGCCTCCTCGGCGCCATCGACGCGATGGTTGCGCAGACATGGGTGGCGCAGGCGAACAAGGCGCTCGACGAGTTCGACACCACGCTGGCGCAGCTGCAGAAGGACGAGGAGCGGATGGCCGAAGTGCAGAAGAAGGTGCCGGGCGTGTGGGGTGAGCAAGCGGTCACCCCCGACCGCAATCTCAACGCCGTACGCACCAAGCGGTTCGTGTTCGGCGCCGACGGCAGTATCATGCTCGACGAGCAGATGCGCGGCAAGAGCGGTCCCGAACTCAAGGAGGACTGGAAATACCTGTCGTGGGGCACGTGGTCCACCAAGGGCGACACGGTGTTCATCAATATCGCGCGCGAGAAGCGGGTCAAGCAGGTGTTCGAGAACCTGATCAACGGCAAATGGGTGAAACGCACCGAGCCGCCCTACGACTCGACCATCACCGACCACAGCAAGGACATTTTCGTCACGTTCTCCTACATGGAGGAGAACATGAAGAAACTGAAAAAGTAGCCTGCGCTTCACGTGTGTGGGGCGGCCCGGCGCGTCACGCGCCGGCGGCCCTCCTGCGGGCTACCCTCCGGTCGGTGCGGGCCGCTCGCTGTGCTTTGCACGCTCCCGTCCCGCACTGGCGGCGTCACTGCCGTTTCCGCCGCCACCCTTCGTCCGGCCTGCCGCAACAGCAACAACAACGGCAACGTGCCTATTTCTTCTTCTGGAGTTTCTGGTGCTCGTAGTGCAGGATCGGGTCGCACTTGCCGGGGAACTTCTCGGTGACCTTGTCGGTGCAGCCCGTGGGCGAGAGCTTGTCGCAGGTGCTGCAGACGTTCTTGAACCACTCGTCGGTGATCCCGGCCGGTCTGTTGCCGCTCTTGCCCCCGCCGCCGCTACCGAGGTGGTCGAGTTTCGCAAGCAGGCCCTGTGCCACGCCGGCGAGTTGCTGGGCCTGGGCCGGTCCCATCTGGCGGGCAATCACCTGCAGGTACACGTTCAGCGCTTCCTCAATCAGCATCTTCTCTTCACGCGACAGTGCCATCAGGCGACCTTTCGGGAGTGGTGAACCAGGGCGCGACGTCGGCATCCACAACCGCTGAAAATATATTCTCCCGAGCGCTTTCCGGCGCCCCGAATCTTCTCTGTAAAGGAACATCCTGGTGCGCGTCGTGTTTGTGTGTACCGGCAACATCTGCCGCAGTCCCATGGCCGAAGGCATGTGCCGCGCGCGGCTGGCCGGGCGGGTCGCGGCGCCTGTCGACGTGAGTTCGATGGGGACCCTGGGGCTGCTGGGAGAACCGGCCTCACGGTACGCGCAGCAGGCGTGCCTGGAGCGCGGAATCGATATCAGCGCTCACCGCAGTCGTGCTCTCGACGCTGGTGAACTCGCGACCGCGGAGCTGGTGCTTACCATGGAGCCCGTGCATGCCGAACTGGTCGCCGAGTGCTGCCCGGGCGCGGCCGGCCGGACGGCGCTGCTCGGTGTGTGGCCCGGGACCGGCTCGGGCCTTCAGGACGACTCGGTGCCGGACCCAATGGGACGTCCGCTGGCATACTACCGCGAGGTCGCCGACACTATCGAATGCCACGTGGCCCGAGTGGTCGAGACCCTGGTTCAATCGGACAGATGCCAGCCGCCGTCAACATAGAGTACCTGGCCGGTGACATACGGCGCGGCGAGCAGGTAGCCGAACGCGGCACGGATATCGGCAGTGATGGAATCCAGGGTCTGGGACGGCGCGGT
>CAZJJT010000083.1:0-12086 GCA_964546395.1 uncultured Fibrobacterota bacterium | reverse complement strand
TCTACGCATCGCTCAAGTACGGCAAACTCGCGGCGTGGGTCTGGTGGCAGCTCGGGGGCGACTGCGCTTACAACGCACTCATCACTTCAGATGGCAACTACTGCAAGCGCGGCTATGTCCACAAGCACTTCGCGCGCTACATCCGGCCGGGTGCGGTGATGCTTGATGCGGTATCGACAGAGGAACTCGTGTTTGCCGTTGCGTTCCGTCATGCCGAACAACGTACGCTCACGGTAGTACTGCTGAACGCCGGAAGTTCTCAGCAGAGCGTTGCACTTGACGGTCCCAACCTTCCAGCCTCCCTTGATGTCTACCGGTCCACGAGTTCCGAGAACTGTCAGTCGCAGGGCGCACTCAACTCAGGGCAGACACTCACCATGCCTGCCAAGAGCCTGGTAACGCTGTACGGCGCGAACTATGATCCGCAGGGCTCCGCAGTGGCCGCGCGAGCGGCACACGCTGCACGCAGCGCGACTGCAGGGGTGGCGCCGGCCACGTTCGACCTGACAGGGCGCAGGGCGCGAACATCGGCGTCGGAGCAGGCCGCGCGTGCCGGCGGCATGGTACTGGTGCAGAGGGACGGCACCGTGCTCCCGCAGCTGATCGCGCGGTAGGAGAGGGCCACACGCCAGTCGGTTACCGAGTGCTGCCGTTGCCCGTTGTTGATCCGGTCATGGCCCAGAGTTTCACCGAGGGCAGGCAGCTGAGGCGAGAAACGCTTCGTGTGACTGCTCAGCGACTGACGGAAACTTCTCCGAGCTGTACTCTGAGCGCTCCCTGCAGGATCGTCCGGTCCCCAGTCTCCAAGTTTTTGACCACGCACAGTCCCGCTGCAGACCCGGTGCTGGTCCTGTATCTGCCGTCGAGGGAGATGAGTCCGCTTGTCGAAGGTGCCTGGCGGCGCACTGCGCAGTCTGACTGGTGCGCATGAGCGATGGCACTGTGGTAGTCTTCGGCGAACAGGGTGGTTACCGATCGCGGCGGCAGGCTCACCGTGGAGCTTACGGTCCCCACCGTGTCACAGGTCTCGGCAGCCGACGTCCGGATCTGTGTGAATTCGGAGAACGTTCCGCCCTGCAGCGAGACACTTTTCTGGGCGGTTCCCCGGTTCACCAGCACGAGTGTCATGGTGTGGTCGTCGTCGTGCACGAACCCCACCGCCATCACGTCGGGATCGCTGGTTGTCGCTCCGACCATCACCGCCCCCGGCCGGATGTAGCGGTAGAACTGCTTTGCCACGTAGTAACGCTCGGTGGGGATCTTGTCTACCATCAGCGCTTCGGCGTCCTGGTTCCAGCTGGAGGGCATCGTTACCGAGCCGAACAGAAGGCAGCTCATCTTGCCGTAGCCGAGACTCACCATGAAACCTTCAGCCATGGTCATCGCACCATCCCAGCCGTTCTGATAGCCCGAGAGCTCACTGTTCCAGAAGCCCAGTGAGTAGGGTGACGAGCCGGCGGTTTCGATCAGGGCACGGCCCGCGGTATAGCGCGACGAGTCGCTGATGCTCACTCCCTGATGGTGGATGGCGACGATCGAGCCGAACGGGCGAGCTTCGGGGCTCGCAAAGACATGTCCTGCGTACGATTGCCAGTCGAGAGTGAAGAGCTGTTCGGACCAGAAGATCTTCGCGCCGTGCCCCTCGGTCTGAAGGCGTCGACCGATGTGAATGATGATGTCGCGAAGCTCGGCCGGGGTGTACACGCACGAGTTGTACCACTCTTCGAAGGCAGGTTCGTTCTGGGGGCTTAGCGCGTAGACCGAAAGACCGGTATTCTCGACGAGCCGCACGTACTCGGCGCAGTACTCGGTGAACTCACCATACATGTCGGTCCGCAACGCGCCCGCGATGACACTGCCGTTGGTCTTCATCCAGGCCGGCGGACTGAACGTATTGAGCACGATCTTCTGCAGACCGGCCTGCTGTGCCTTGGCCAGGATCTGCAGCTGCAGGCCAATGATGCCGTCGGTGCGGAACGTGCCCCGGGTGAGGGTGTCGTTGTCGTCGTTAGTCGGTTCGAAGTCCGGCATCATGTGAAGTCGCATGATGGAAATGCCGAGGTCATTGACAATGCGGTCCAGAAACGCGGCATCGTTGTGCGGCCCAAGGTCGTTGGCAAACGAGGCCCCGAAGCCCTCGATGGCCTGGTAGCGGACCGCTTGATCGACCGTGACGGTAACCGCACCCGCGGTTGCGGTTGCGCTCAGCGCACCCATCAGGAACGCTACGAGTGTCCATGTGCCAGTGTGCTTGCGTGACATATCGCCTCCTACATCGGTTCGGTTCATGCAAGAGGTAATGTAAGCGCCAGGCTCTGGGTGGTTGCACAACAGTGTGCACGTCACGAAAGAGATGTTATTATTAGCATGATCGCTCTTCGGTATGGGTACAGGATTCGTGCATCTGCAGCCAATGGGGAAGACACATGGCAGGCACCGGCTCGGTCGACGAAGCGGCGCGGCGGTACCTTCTGCGACAGATCTCCGAACACGCTCGTCTGGGCCTCGAGCGGCTCCCGACCGTACGACAGCTGGCCGCTGGTGCACGAGTCGGCGCAGTGACCATGTCCCGCGTGGTGCATGCGCTGGCAGAACAGGGGCAGATCGATGCGCGGGCCGGCCGGGGGATCTGGCTGCCGCGGCAATGGGAAGAGCCCGTGGAGACCGTGTCTCGGCTGATGCGGTGGCAGGATGCGGCGCGGGGGATCGCCGAGGCTATCCTGAATGGTCGGTTCGGTCCTGGCGAGCCGCTGCCGACGGCCAAGGAGCTCATGGATCGTTTCGGCGCAAGCCATCCCACCCTTCGTCGGGCCCTGCGGTCACTGGCAGCACGTGGCATCGTGGTAAGGAACCACCGAGGCTACCGAGTCGCCGTGTCGTCTGCGCCCCAGGCCGCGAGCGCTGTAGGGCTTGTGGCACCGGGCGTGTCACCGCACGACTTCGTGGCGCCGTTCCCATTGCTGGCAGAGGTGCTGCGTACTACCGAAGAGCAGGCTGCCCGGGCCAACGTCCGCCTGCTGCTGTTCGATTTCGAGCGCCGTCGGTTCGAGGGTACCCCGCTGGGTGTGATACTGTTGGCAGTGGGCATGGGAGGCCTGGACTTCGGCGCGGCGTACAGCGCGGTTGCCGCGCTGGACATGCCGGTAACGGTACTGGCCGAGGGACTGGAGGCGTTGTTGCCGACCTCAAGCCGTCGGGTCCAGGTAATCCGCTTCGCGTCCAGCCGGCAGGACGGTGCGGGCGTCGGGCGTTTCCTGCTGCAGCAGGGCCACCGTCACATCGCGTATATCTCGCCGGTACACGGTGCCGACTGGTCACAGGAGCGGCTGGCGGGTTTACGCTCGGTCTATGGGGCGCTGGCATCATCGGCAAGCGTTACGGCGGTGACTTGTGATACGCTCAGCGATGTCAGCGATCTGTACGAGCCGGGCAGTACGCCCGCGGATCTGGTCGAAAGGGCAGCGAAGGCGCTGCGGACGGTGCAACGGGGGGCACTCAGGCCGGTGGCCGGGATGCTCGAGGAGATGGGCGCCACGGCACCGTTCGCGATGGAGGCACAGGTGCTCCACGACACCGAAACACAGCTGTTCAGACGAGCGCTCGGGATCAGGGATGTAACCGCCTGGGTGACGACCAGCGATAACACCGCCTCGCGCGCACTTGTGTACCTGCGGCACCGGAAGGTCGCGGTACCTTCACGTCTCTCGCTGGTTGGGTTTGACGACAGCGCTGTGGCCTTCGCCCATCGTATCAGCAGCTACAACTTCAACATTCCGGCAGTGGTGCAAGCCATGTTCCGGCATGTGCTCGGACCGCGTACCGGCCGCACCGGAGCGGATTGGAAGCCGCTGACGATCGAAGGGTTCGTGACGCAGCGCGCAACCACTTCGCGCAGGGACACGACGGGTGCGCACATAGGGTAGTTGAGGCACGAACGGTCGTCGTAGAACGTGTCAGCACCAGCCCCGTCTGCGGCGCGCCGGAGACGGGACACGCTCCACGCACCCTCGGGCAGAGGACTCGGGGCTACCCAATACGCCCGGCGCCGGACGAAGGTGCCAACGCAGGCGGAACGCGCGCTGTTCTACGACAACTACGTGCGCATCCTGATGGGCCTCCCGCACGTTGTCGGGTACCACTGGTTCAGGCGGCGGGACCAGCCGAAGGGGGGTCGGCTTGACGGTGAGAACAGCAACTACGGTATCGTGACGATTGCCGATGAGCCCTATGAAGTGTTCGGGCGGGTTGTTCCGGTTACCAACGGGAGTGCGGAGGCACTGCGGGTCTCGCGGCAGTGAACAGGTCGTGCATGCGAGAGGCACAGCGTTGCCGGCCAGGGGGGCGTACGCACCCACTGACGACAGATCCGGCGGGCCTCCCGAACCGTATGCTGTCGTACCCCGCCAGTGATGCAGAGATGTAAGGAGCCGCCTTGCGATACCGTTGTACAGAATGCGGGTCGGTTTGCAATCATCCTCGGTAGGGACGGGTGCTCTCCCGCTCCACCACGTGTCCCGCTATTCGGAGGGGTGCGTTTGCACCTCGGGCATGTGCAGGGCCCAGCACATGCGAGAGCAGTGCGGCTACGGCTCGTCCACCATCAAAGTTGAAACTGGTAATGCCGCCCAGCGAAGCGATCATGCGGTCATCGAAGCCCGCCAGAGCAGGTCCTGCCTGTGCGGATCCGCGCAGGCGTACGATGTGCGCCCGTGCTGCCTGTGCAACGCGGTCGGTAACGCACACCCACGCCGTGACATCGTCTCGGCGCAGCAGTCGCTCGACTGGGTGCGCAAGTGCCGAGGAGAGTACTGAGTCGTACAGCGCGTCGCGCATGGCTGACGCAAGTGCTTCGCCATCGACATCGAGCCCGTCTGCACGTGCCGCCGCTGAAGCGTGTGCACCCATGCGCGCGAGCGTCTGGTCAACACCTCCTGCACGCTGCTGCACGAGTCCGGCAAGAGACTGCGCGGTGTCGATTATCACCGCTTCCACTGCTGACTTCGTACCTGCCGCCCCCCATGCCTTCTGCAGGCCGAGCAATCGCTCCTGCGACCACTCCGTCCCATGGTAGGGAGAAAGGTACGCAATCGCATGGTGACCGGCCTTGAGCAAGTACTGACCCATCGCCTGGCCGGCATGAAAGTTATCAGCCATGGTAACCAGTTGTGCATGGCGCATACCCGAGACCTCGTCCGCCTGGTGTCCGCTTCCCGAATGATCGAGCACCGCCACCGGCTTTCCTTGCGCGGACGCCGCGCGGATGACCGCGCGAACCCCTTCGCTGGTAAGGTGCGCCGACCACACGATGTAGCCGAGAGCAGATGCGCGACCGGCAGCAAGCTCCGCACTCCACGGTGCCGCCCCGTGAAACGGCGGCCCGCTCCTGCTGCACGTAACAACTGCAAGCGACACCCCCGCCGAAGCGCATCCCTGCTCGAGCAGTCGAAGGTGCTCTTCGGTGCGGTACGCGAGCGTGAGGAGTCGGCCTGCATCATCACCGGCGGCGATCAACACCACCATCGCATTGCTTGCGGCAGGGCGGCTTCGTACCACGGGACGGAAGCGGGAGCCATGCTCCTCGATAACGCCCTGAGAAACAAGCTCACGGAGTGCGTGTGCCGCGGTACGGCGGTCGACACCATAGCGCCGTGCGAGCACTGAACAGTGCGGAAGTAGCTCGGGCTCAGAGAGCCCACGTACACACATGTCGCGTTCCAGCGCGCATGCCAGCCGCTGTGCAGCGGGGCCTCTGGGCGCCGTAGGCTCTGCCATCCGCGTGCCACCATCGGCCGACAGCGCAACGAACCTTCCATTGGGCAGCGCAACAAGCAAGCCGCTGGTCCGCGCACGCTGCACCGCACGCCACATCGTCACGTAGGATACACCGGCCTCACGTGCCAGGTGACGAACAGACGATACCCGGTGGTCCGGAGTCCGCACTGCGAGCACAAGCGCCTGCCGCAAGACGCGGTCCGCTTCACGACTGGCAGCACTCATGGCATGAACCCTCCAAGGGCCTCGGTCACGCCTGGTATGATATGTATATATATCAAAACAGGCATATTTACGCCGCCACGTACGAGGCTATGTGGCTGGGTGTCGCATACATATAGAACAGGCGGTGCGCTGCGTTGCACGACGACACCAAGGGGGAACACCATGTGGACCAGTCTACTGACCAAGACGTTCGCAATCGCAGGCATCGCGCTGTGCGCAGCGGCCCCTGCGCAGACTGCACCCGACAAGGTGCTGTTCATCGGCAACAGCCTCACCTACTCGCGTGGTGGTGTCGACACCATGCTCAACAACCTGTGCCTCTCCGCGGGTCGTCCGATGGACGCGACGCGGGAGACGGTCGGTGGCATGCGACTTTCGCAACACGCAGTGCGCCCCGAAACGCTGGCGCGTATCCGGCAGGGCGGTTGGGATGTAGTGGTGCTGCAGGGGCACAGCAACGATGCCACGCAGGAGTATGCGTCGTTCAACGCGGCAGCGCACACCCTCGATGCCGAGATCAAAAATGTAGGTGCCCGCACCATGCTGTACATGACCTGGGCGTATCAGGACTCAATCGACACTGACATGAATGACCGCATCCAGGCTGCCTACTACCAGGTCGGCTCAGAGAGTGGCGCGGAAGTGGTACCGTGCGGTATCGCATGGAAGTGGATGTGTGACAGTACGGGGCTGCGCATGTACGATGACTACATCCACCCAAACACCTATGGTGTCTATATGGTCGGGTGCATGTTCTACGCGGCGCTGTTCGACTCGACACCCGTGGGGATCAGCTATTCCACCGAGTACGGGATTGGAGCGACGATTGCGCGGAACATCCAGACACTTGTGTGGCGTTGTGTCGACGGCGACATGAGTCCTGTGTCGGTGCAGTCGGCCCACCCGGTGACGCCTGTGCGACCCGTGTCTCTGGTGGCGATAGACGAGCGGGCGTTCTCGCTTGACGGACGGATGCTGCGGACTGCCGCAGACCTGGGGTCTGCTGCTGCCGGACGGGCGTGGCAGGTCACTGTAGGGCGTGGGTGGCCCGTGGTAGACGCGCTGAAGCGGCAGCATGGAACAACAGAACAGTAGCCGGCGGAGGTCGCAATGAACGCACGCACGTGCCTGAGGGGGGTTGTTGTCTTGGGCGCGATGCGTGTCGCGTCGCGTGGTACTGCACTGAGTCTGGCACCAGCACACCGGTCTCTCCCACCCGACAGGAGATTCCTGCTCAGTGGTCGCCTGAGATCGCGAAGGTCCGAGCGACACGCGTTGCTCCGGTCTCAAGAGTTGCGATGTATGTCGCGTGAGTCAGGCAAACCGGGAACCGTACCACGCCATGGCCATCGGCAGGGACGCAGACGCTCGTCGACGCGACGCGTGTGCCGGAGAGTGTGTGGATTGTCACCGAAGCAGGCTGTCCTGCGATGCAACTGTAGGACAAGCTGATTCCCCGACCGCGCGGATCCACATGCGCACGGTGCAGCGCAACGCCGCCGGCACACCGCACGCCGTGTCCTGAGATTGACAGGTCGGCAACCACGCTGAGGGCCGGAGTGGTAAACCCGACATTGTTATTCTGGTATTCCTGCACGCGGATGAGGATGCTGTCGGCAGCAAGGGCCGGCACCACCCAGGTGTAATCCTGCCAGTTGGTGTCATTGTCGGCAATGCCGCCGGCGGCGGTGATGCTGGTCCAGGTCTCGCCGACATCGAGGGAGTACTGGATCTCAATGACCGTCACCTGTGAGGCAGTCCACGTGATATGGCACGCCTCACCGACAACGAGTGTGTCGCCGGCAGACGGGCCCAGAATGCTCACGCCCTTCTGTGCGCGTATCGACACCTGTGCAGGTGCGGAATAGCCGGAGAACTCTGCTCCGTTGGTCGCGCGAACGCGGAATTGGTACGTCCCCACCGGTAGACCAGTGTCGGTGTAGCTCGTGGCGTTTGCCGTTGCTGTGCCCACCTGCACCCACGCGCCTCCCGAGTCCTGTCGCTCCACAAGAAACGAAGTCTCGTTGGTGGAATTATCGGTCCATGTCAGCTGGATCTCGGCGTTGTTCGCCAACACTTCGGCTGCCAGGTTGCCGGGCGCTACGATGCTGGAGCCGACATTGAGCGCAATCTGATAGGTAACAGTGTTGGGCGCGCCGCCGCCGAAGACCGACACCGTCGCATAGTAGGCTCCATCGGCCAGCCCCGAAGGGTCCACTGTGTTGCTGATCGTCTGTGCATTGCCGGTTCCGCTGCGCGAGGTGGTGAGCCACGCAGCGTCATCGCTTACGCTCACGTTCGTGAGCGTTCCAGTTCCCACGTTGCTGACCGCAGCGGTCTTCGGTCCATTGTCTCCGGGCGTGAACGTCACGTGTGTCGGCGAGACGGCCAGAACCGGACCGTCGTCGTAGACGCTCGGAAGATCGCCCAGCCAGCAGTTGCCGAAGTCGGGCACGTGGGTCGCCGGGTCAAGGTTGGTCTGCCACACGTCCACGGTCCACCGCTGTCCCGTCTGGTAGTTCAGGATGTACCACTGCCGCTCGCGCCACGAGGGCACGCCGGCATCATCGGATACGTTGTACACGAAATAGTCGTCGTTGTTGGCACACTGCAGAATGTCGCGGCCAAGAGAGAGGGTCGGTGTATCACCCGGACGCATCGCGGGGTAACAGTCGACCACCCTCTCATCGTCGAACGCGTACTCAATGAATGTCACGTGCTGCGGACCGCAGAGCCCGCGACTTCCGCTCCAGCCGTTGATAACAATGGTTTGTCCGTTGGGAGAGATGTACCACCCGTGTCCCCAGATGTCGACCCACTCGTGCGTGATCGAACGCAGATCGGGAGAGAGGATGAGCTTGGGGTCCTTCGACTCCGTGGCAGCGTCGTGTACCCAGGCAATCGCACGTGTGGCATCGCGACTGGTCCAAATCCCCCATCCGTCGCCGGCCTTCGCACCAGTCACGTGGTAGATCTTCGTGTTCGTCTTCGCGGCCACGTCGATGTGCCACACGTCTGCGTTGGCGTCAAGGTAGAAGACCCCCTTGGTGCTGTAGTTCAGGATAAGGCCCTTGCGGCCCGACGTGGTGATTGCCGCGATGCGCTGCAGGTCCGAACCGTCGTTGTTCATCACCCAGCAGTAGCCCGCTTCGTAGAAGCACACCTTCTTGCCATCGGGTGAGAACCGAGGCTGTTGCACGCTTGCGTCGTTGCCGTTGTAGATCGTGTCGAACGCATTGGTGACTGTGCTAAAGACATAGATGTTGCGTCGACGCATCGGGTCAGCAAACAGCACGCGCGCGTCGAGTGACTGCGCATAGGAAACAGCGGGAAGCAGCAGTGCTGCGGCAAGTACGAACGTGGTCCTCATGGTACCTCCAGGGCTCGGTGACTGCCATATAACATAGGGCCGCCGGTGCTGCAGACCTCTTGTTGTTGGGACCTACAGTGCTATGATATATATATCGTATTGTGGGTGCCTGACGATACGGGAGGGAAGATGCGCGCGAACGCAACCGGGCAGAGGAAGGCGATTGGCGAACTCCAGTCGCTGATTGGTTCGCTGCGGGAGTCGGGCGAGTCCCGCGTCCCCTCGTTGCGCAAACTCAGCCGTCGGTTCGGGGTGGCATATGTGACGCTTTCGAAGGCGGTGCATGAGTTGGTGCGCCACGGCGTGCTGCGCACGGTCCCAGGAAGGGGCATCTTCGTGGCAGACGCTCCCACGGGTGCTGCGTCCACTGAGCCAGCCGTCGAGTGTGTACCAAGGCGTCCTGCGTGGCATCGGGTGCAGGCCGTGGTCCGTCAGGATCTGCTCAGGCACGCGCACGCACCGGGCACCGTCCTGCCTGCCACCAAGCAACTCGCGCGCACGCACGGGGTGGCGTACCGAACGATGCACAAGGCGCTGGATGGCCTGGTGCGCGAGAGCATGCTGCTTCCCCACGGGAACGGGTACCGCGCGGCAGAACTGCCGGGCACTGGTGGGCACGGGACGGTAGTGCTCGTTGCCAGAGGAGGGTACGACCTCAACCAACTCTCAACGCGCGCGCAGGAGTTCTATCGGACCGTACAGAGCGAGTGCGCGAGATCCAACATCATGCTGCGCATCGTATTCTTTGAGTACCGCCTGGGAAACACTCTTGACATACGCGAAGACAGCCGGCCATTCCTGGACCATCCCCGCGAGAACGCGGTCCTGGGCTACCTGGTGTTTGGCCGCGGGATGCCGGAGGAGTTTACGGCCACGGTCGTTGCACAACTGGCACGCCATCAGCTTCCCGTGTCGGTGCTCGACGAGTCGGGGGACCTCCCGATTGCTCTGCGGCACTGTTCTCGGAACCGGGTCCGCCGCTTCAGCGTGTCCTGCACCGTGCAGAGCGGGGCGGCGATGGGGCGGTTCCTTGTCGAACGTGGCCATCGCCGCGTCGCCTACATCAACCCGGCGCACGCCGCGACCTGGTCGCTGCGCCGGCTTGCCGGGCTGCGCGGCACATATGCGCAGGCTGGGTACCCGGACGCGGTCCACGAGTTCGTCACCGGCCACGTGAGTGGTGTCCCCCAGCACACGTACCAGACCGAGGCCCTGCTGAAAGGCGCAACGCCAGTGCTCAGGCGTGCCGTGCGGGGGCTTGCCATGCGGATCACCGAAGAGCTGGGAAAAGATGCGATGAGTGCGCACGTGGCGCCGCTGCTCGACCAGACGCTGCACGAGCCGGGGTTGACCGCCTGGGTCGCAGCCAACGACTACGTGGCCGTGCAGTGCCTGCGCTTCCTGCAGCAACACCGCGTGGACGTGCCCGCAGAACTCTCCGTCGTCGGGTTCGATGACACCCTCGATGCATTTCTCTGGAAACTTACGAGCTACAACCACAACTTCGAGGCCGTCATCCATGCGATGCTTGCGCATGTGCTGGATCCCAGACTTGCGCCGGCGCCGACAGAAACCGTAGAACCGGTGGAGTTGGCGGGGTTCATCGACGAGCGCGAGACGGTGGCGGAACTGAAGTCACTTCACTGAACCTCGTGGCCTGCATCACGGCTGCACGGTGGTTCGCCCCCGTGCTCCGTCGCCGCTCGGTACCACACACACGCAGGGCCCCATGGCACGAGCCGCGCGCCGGGTTGCCAGCCACCGACCGTCGAGACCAAAGACGGCAACGATGCCTCCGCCAGGGGAAGGAACGTGTCGCAGAGGCACCGCCGCTGCCCACACACCGGTTGGTGTGTACGATTCGCCCACGAGGGTTGTCACACTGCTCGCGTCGAGAGTGAGCGAGGCGCTGTTTACCAGACCTTCGTCTGCACAGTCCTTGCCCGCTGAAGTCACGTACTTGTGGACCTGCGCAGGAACCCCGGTACCGCTCAGCGACGTGCTCTTGGCGGTGTTCGCCACGTTGAGCACCACGGTGATCAGCCGGTGAGTCGCTTTGTCGTGGAACGCCGTGGCGAACACGTCGGCCTCGGCCGTGTCGACAATGCTGACCATCACTGCACCCGGCCTGACATGGCGCATGTAGTTCTTGGATACGTAGTAGCGCTTGGTGGGTACCCCGTTGATCATCAGGCCCTCGTCCACCTGGTCGGAGCAGATGCTGAGCTGCCAGAATACCCATGCTGCCAGCTTGCCGTACTTGAATGCGGCATACATGGCTTCCGCCAGCTGCAGGGCGTCGGCCCAGTTGTTCTCGAAGCCGGACGTTTCGGTCATCCAGAGCGGCTTGCCCGACGAGGCGCAGTTGCGGGCCGCAGAACTCCAGAGCGACGCAGCCTGCGACGCGGGCGTGGGATGTACACCATCGGTGTACCCGTGCACCGCCAGCGCACCAATCTCTACTCGCGACACCGGATCGGCCATGAGCGCGCCTGGAAACCCGCGCGATACCCAGCCGCTCAGCATGTCCTCTGCCCCGAACAACTTGACATCGGGGAACGAGTCATGTACCACCGGCCCAACCGATTTCACCATGTCGCGGTACTGCGTGGGGGTGTACACACACGAGTTGTAGGGTTCGACGAATGCCGGCTCGTTCTGAAGGCTCAATGCGTAGAGGTCGATGCCGATGTCCTTGAACGCCTGGATACTCGAAACC
>CAZJJT010000082.1:0-12122 GCA_964546395.1 uncultured Fibrobacterota bacterium | reverse complement strand
GAGCGGCGGCGCGCCGCAGGACCCGATCACGGTCCTGGCGCCGTCCGTGGCCGGCACGGTCTACCACGTGGGCGACACCCTGACCGTACAGTGGGCATCACCCGACGGGCTGCCGGTGGATATCAGGATCTCGCCCGATGACGGTGAGACGTGGTTCCGGATCGTCACCGAGACGATTCTGCGGACCGACCCCAACTACGGGACCTACTCGTGGGTGATTCAGCCGACTGTTACCGACGCGGTCACGAGCATGTCGGTGGTGTCGGACCACGTGCTGGTGAAGGTCCACGACTATTTCGCGCCGACAGTCTTCGACATCAGCGATATCTCGATCGTGATCCAGCCTTCGGATGCGACAATTGCCGGAGGTCCCAGTGCGGGAGCGCGGCGCAACGTGGTCACGCGCACCGGTTCATCGCTGCTCCTCGACCTTCGCCCAGAAGGTGCGCACGAGGCGGCGCTGTTCAGTCTGGACGGGCGGATGCTGTGGCGCAGGACATCCCCTGTGGGGCGCTACTACCGGGTGGACCTGGGGAGCGTGCGGCAGCCCGTGGTGCTGCGGGTGAGTGGTGTTGCGGGTAGGAGTTTGCTGATCACGGATTGAGAAGCAATGGTTCTCGCAGGGCCGCGGCAGGAGAAACAGGGGATCTTCTTTTGGGTGGCCGGAGGCCGGGCCGATGACGTGTGATACTCAGGGATCTTCTTCTGGGTGGCCGGAGGCCGGGTACCGGGTGGGCAAGGCTGGTGGTATGCGGAGTCTGGGCTGACCCGGACCTTCGATGGTTCGCTGTTCTCTTCTCCCCCCAAGTGTGGGGGGTCAGGCGAAACCCAGAAGTGGTCTGGGGGGCTGGGCTACAATCCCCTTACCTACCTAGCTGGGTTTTAGGGCTGCCTAAGCCCTACCAAGAAACCTGCGCAGCCTCTTCTTCTCACTCGACCAGGCGGGAGGAATTCCGGAAATTGACCGCGGTAGTAGAACAGGTTGGGTTCGCGCGCCCGGTTGTACCGCGCCTTGAGACACTCCGAGACCACCATGTTCTCGAACAGTGAGCCGCGAAGGGGGTCGCGCCGACCATCACCGCCTACCCATTCCAGAATCCGCTCTTTCCGCCGGCATACCATCCGCCGGTCGCGACACTGCTCCCCGTTGGTGCGGCTGCCGCTCGTCCTGCAAACGGCACAATCGATATCGGTGCGTTCGAAGCCGGCTCTCAAGCTGTCGGCGGCTGGCCGATTGAGCGGCACCTGTCGGGGAGACAGCCTGCACCAGCAAGCTCGAACCTGCGTATCCTGCGCGCGGACGGGCGGGTGACACAGGACGGCCACCACAGTGCTGCGGCACTGGGTGTGATCGATGGTGCGAAGGCCGTCACACCGGTGGTGCCGCGTCCTTGACAGGCATGTTCAGGGGCACTGTCCCCTGCACCACAGGCACGCCTGGTTTCTGACGCTTTGGTGGCTTCGCCGGGTACCCCTGGGGTGGGGGGGGAGGTCCGCGCAGTTCGCTGCAGGGGACCTGCGGAGGACCGGTGTTGGTTGACTTCCCAGCCCCAATCAGTGATATTCGAGAAGTGGTAGGGCCGGCTGCGGGTCTGGCAAATACGGATGCCGGGCACTCAACGTGCGTTTCTGAGGTTGGCTGGCAGGAGATGTGTGCCGACAGATGCGTGAACGGACCAGAAGCGACTACTTATCAATCCCTTCTTCCAAAGGACATGTCAATGGCAGAACCGCATCCGCAGCACGCCAGGCTGGCGGCGATGGTTGAGAAGGTGTGTGAGGACCCCTCCATGCGCAGGCGCCTGACCGAGAGCGTGAGCGACCGGGGCAGGGCCTTCGATGACATCGCGGAGATGTCCGACGATGAACTTCTCGAGGTCGTTGAGCTGGAGTTGCGCCATCTGCGCAGCAAGTGAAATGCATGGACTCTCCTGTCACGTCTGAACTGCTCGCGCTGATCGAGGAAACGCATGCCCTGATGGAGGCATCCAGAAACGCCGATGACGCAAAGCGGGAGGAGCTGCGTGCGCTGAGACTGCGGTTGGAGCAGAAGGCGGATGCCGATGTGCTGATGGAGCTGTATGTCTTTGCGGCACCCCGCGGCTACCTGGGAGATGCCGGCTTCGTTTCCCGCCGCCGGGGCAAGGCAGCCCAGCAGCAGATGTGGAATAAGCAGGAGGAGCTGGTGCGAAGGTTCGACAGGATTCTCTACCCGCTGCAGGAAGCGATCCGGCTTTCGCCGACGGCCCGGGAGGAGCCCCTCGCCTCAGTCTCGTGCTGCAGCACGTGCGGAAAGCTGGAAGGTCCCTGGTGCTATGTGCAGGCCGTGGTCTCCTGGGAGCCGCGAACGAAGACGGTTACGCACCGCTGTGCTCAGTGCGGCCAGACCGAGTCGGCCCGCATCAAGACGGGACGGCTCATGTTCGGGTATATCTACGCTGCCGGCGCCGCCCATTTCTCCGAGGAGGTGTCGGTCCAGTTCCCGGGGCTGACGGTGTTCGAGGACGCGGGCGTTCTGGTGGCGGAATACAACGGCCGCCAACATCGCATGGCTACAGCCTAGCCGGCCAACCACCGGGCGCCACGGTGGCGGCGCAGACTCCAGCGGCCCTTCGGCACCTCCCTGTCTCTAGCAGCGCCGGCCAACCCGCACCCGCACGCCGCAACGAGCGCCCTGCTGTGACCTTGGCGCGCGCCCACCTCCCGGGCGGTAGGTACTCCGCGCCCACGGGTGACCCGCCGAGAGCCTGAGTGCACGTCGCGCGATTTCAGGGTTGGGATCGTGGATCGCCGTTTCGAACAGGCTGCGGTGGTGTACCGGGTCGAACTCCGACAGGAACGCCGCCGTTTCGGCACGCACGCATGCGCTGGGGTCTTTCAGGCCGTACTCCGCCCACACCGGCGCTTCCCTGCCACCGTGACGGGTGAGTACAGCCACAGCCGCACCGCGGACACGATCGTCCCGCGATGATGCCAGCGGGATGATTGGCGTCGGGTCGGCATCCCCCGCCTCACTGCGCGCCATCCAGTGCAGCGCTGCCAGGCGCACCTCGGTGTCCGGGTCGTCCACCATCAGCATGCACCACTCGAACAGGTCCGGGTCGCCCTGCTTGTGCAGTTCCGCAAGAGCTCGCACACGCTGCGCTGGATCGCGCTGGGCCAACCACTCCAGGTGCTGGGGCCCCGGTTCGCCGGACAACGCTTCGTCCTCCCGCACGTCAACGTCGATGCTCGGAACGCCGGTGCGGTACGCCTTCACCGTGCCGGGCACTATCACGTACCCCTCGAAGTGTTCGGGCAACCACCGTCGGGCCATGGCCAGCAGTTCGGTGCCAGGTATGGCAGTGTGCGGCTTGGACAGCACGCGGTCGACCACCCATCGCGAAAGACGCTGTACGCCTCGACTGCGCGGCGAGACACCTTTCCATGGTTTCACCTGCAGGATGTCGTTGAGCCATGCCGCCAGTTCATCCGGCCCGCTTGGCGTGCCCGGCACAAGCGGTATCGAGCGAAGCGCTGTTACCGGCACAGTCCCGTGTACGGCAACGACTCCTCGCGAATGGAGCACTCGCCCCTTGCCCAGTCGGGCACGAAGGCGCTCCAGGTCGATGTCGCAGGTGAGCACCACCGGCCGGTCATGTGCGCGGCGAGCCTGTGTGCGTGCGCGCCCCTCTGCATACCCGCGCGCGCGGGCGAACCAGACTCTCTTCGAGGGCCGGCATGGCAGGAACCCGGCTTCGCAGATCTTGCGCGCCCGCCCCATCGTCGTACCGTGGTACATTATCATGGCCTACGCTCCTTCCCCCGCGTTCAGGCGGTACGTTACGGGAGGCAGCTGCTTGGCAAACTTCATTCGCGCTTCGGCACTCAGACAGCGGAACGCCTGCTGGGAAAGCGTCACACCGCGCCTGCCCAGGCGAGCGGCGATGTTGACCGTCTTCCCAAGCACATCGTACCGTCCCTTGCCAGGCGGACCGAATGTTCCTGCCAGCACCCGACCGAAGTGCACGTTGGTATTCAGATACGCATCGAACCCATGGCGAAGGGCCAGTTGTCGGGCCTGTGCCGAGAGACTGCACAGTGCGAGTATCCCCGCCTCAGCCGACTCCTCCGGGAACACCGCCAGCCCTGCATCACCGATGAACTTCACCACCCTTCCCCCCGCCTGCTCTACCACACCGGTTGCCAGGCAGTAGAACTCCTGCAGCAGTCCCGCAACGACACTGTCCTGGGCCGAGGACGCCCATTCCGCCATGCGGGAAAAATCGAAGAAGGACACCACGAGAGACTGCTCTTGGCAGTCGGCGGGGAGACCGGCAGGCGCAACGCCCGCGCGGCCAGAAACACGGTCTGACATACACAACCCCCTGTATTAAGGCATATATCGTTGGCAGGCACAGGACACGTGCCCCAACTGGGTACTATTGTAGCACAAACAGAGGTGTAGCGCAACGACCTGTGCCCGCCCACGGCAGGCGCCCGACAGCGTCCATGCGCACCCCCATATCGTATCTTGATGGAACAACGTGCCTGGTGGTGTGTCTGATTCCGGCACGCACACTCCCCGGGGGCACGCACACCATGCAGCGAAACTGCGTTCGGACCATGCTCAGCGCGGCGACCTGCGCGGCCCTGGTTGCCTGCGCAGAGGGAAACGCCATGCCGCGAGAGTTCAAAGTCTTCCTGCTCAGTTGCCCGGGTACCGGGACAACGGCAGATACTGCCGTCGCGCCGGACTCCGAAGTTGCCGAGCAGTACCTGCGCCTGCTCAGGCGCGACAACGAACCGGAGAACCGCGAGGGCATCACGGTAGCCCCGCTCCCGTGCCCCTTCGAGGGATTCGAGTTGTTCATTGGCAGCGGATGGTACATGGGCGGTCACATGTTTCACCGTGGCGCCGCACTGGCGCGCAGCGGCGGAACCAATGCGGTAATCGGACCGGTGAAAGAGTCGCCGCCGTACGACAAAGCCGTCGCCTTCCAGGGCAACACCGTGTCGCAACCGGAGCGCAAGCGCTCCCGACCGGACCTCGACCTCACCCCCGCAATAGTCTCCTACCTTGCGTCTGCCCGCGACAGCAAGACACTCGATGAGGCAGCGCTGCTCGAACTGACCAACCTGCTCGTGGTCATCTACCATGCACAACCGAATGTATACCTGCAGATCCCTCTCGGCGATACCAAGCCAAGCCAGATGCGCCAGATGGCCGAGCAGCGGCACTGGACACTGATAGAGAGTGAGTACTCGCCCGGAGGCTGGGATGAGATGCTGCGGCCTGCAAACGACACCGCAACCGCGCCGGCCTACCCGCACTACTCGTTTGCCGTGAGCGGCAGAGGTGTGCGCCTCACCTGTGCAGCCGTCTGCAACTTCGGCGGGCACACCGACCTCGAGGCAATCACTCTCGAAAGCGACTACTCGACCGTCTCGTTGACATCGAAGACGGTGCACTACAGGGACAACATGATCCATTAGGGCATTCGGCCGATCGGTGCGAACGGCCACGCGGATGCTGCACGGCCTATTTTCTCCTCCACCACACCGCTTTCCCGAGGAGACCTGCCGTGCGTCCCATGCCGTGTATCTGGATCAGCAAACCCCGCAAACAGCGTCTTACCCATGTGTACTTCCGCAGGAAGTTCACGCTCGGTCGCACGCCGAACAAGGCGCCGTTCAGTCTGTACGCGCAGACCAACTACCACCTGAAGGTCAACGGCACCATGGTGGGCTACGGCCCGGCACGGTCGTTCAATGATTTCCCGGAGTACGATACATACGATATCGCGCCGTACCTGAAGAAGGGGACAAACGTGGTGGCCGTGCAGGTCTCCCACGATGGCGCGGGTACGTTCCATCACGCGAACCAGAAGGGGCTGCTGGTTGCGTGGGGAACGGTTGCCGACGGGGCCGGGAAGCGTGTGTCGCTCTCCACCGAATCCGGCTGGCTCTGCCATCGGTCGCGCGCACACGAGCCGAATCCTCTCCCCTTCTCGTTTGCCATCGGGCCGATACCGCTGTTCGACGAGCGCAAGGCGCCGCGCGGCTGGGACATGCCCGGGACACCCGCGGGAACGTGGGAGAAGCCTGCACGCGTGCCGGAAGCGCTCGAGGGAACTCTCAGGCCGCGCAGTATCCCGCATCTCACCCAGGAGGAACGCCTGCCGCTGCGGCTCCTTGGTGCCTGGGCACACGACATGAGCGAGCAGATCTACTCGTTTGCCGCTGCAGACCCCTCGGCGTTCAACGGGCACCGTCAGCCCAGTCGCTACACGTTCGCCTACGCCTGGATACATTCGCCCCGCCGCCAGAACGTCACCGTTGCCAACTGGTGGGGCGATCCAGCGCTCAATGGCACACTGCTGAAGCGCACGCCCTGCGAAGACCGGCCCGGCCGCGAACACATGGTGCTCGCGCTGCGCCGGGGATGGAACTTCTTTGCCATCTACTACCGGAGTGTCAACGGCATCTGGGACTTCCACCTCGGTGTCCCGCGCAGCGCGAAGCTCACGATTGCACCGCGCAGAAGCCGCAGCCGCGCGCCGGCCATGATGGTTGCGGGGCCGATGGATGCGCAGAGTGTCGAGAAGGTTGTCGCCCGGTGGCCGCGCATACGTGAAGAGCAGCTTGCGGCTGCGCTTGGCACGTTCAGAGAGACCCCACTGGCACGCGGGCCTCTCACACCTTCGCGCGGACTTGCCTGGGCAGCGTTTGCCAGGCCGATCGCAGCAGAGGACAACGGTCAGCGCGATGTCACCATACCAGCCCGCACGGATGTTTCGGCGGTGTACGATATGGGAGCAATCACCCTTGGCCGCATCTTTGTTGAGTTCGAGGCCCCGCGCGGAACCGTGGTCGATGTCGCCTGGGCGGAGGAGCCGCACGGCCAGCGCCCGCATATCTACAAGAATGTCATGGTGCATGCCGGCGAACGGCACGTTGCCGCGGGTGGCGTGTCGCGGATGGAGTCGTTTGCACCGCGCGGGTTCCGCTACCTGCAGGTGGGGGTGCACGGCCACGCTGCACCTGTGCGTATCCTGCGCGTCGGTGCGGTGTCGC
The DNA here is from genome assembly GCA_964546395.1 of uncultured Fibrobacterota bacterium. Classification (GTDB taxonomy): domain Bacteria; phylum Fibrobacterota; class Chitinivibrionia; order Chitinivibrionales; family CAZJJT01; genus CAZJJT01. Next base: position 5,066 of record CAZJJT010000082.1, on the reverse strand, counting down.
AGGTCTATCCCTATGTCAAGCGCGGGTCGTTCGAGTGCTCGGACCCGGTGTTCAACGTGCTGTGGGCCTACGGGTGGAACACGCTGCGGCTGTGCTCCGAGGATGTGATCACCGACTGTCCGTGGCGCGAGCGCACGCTGTACGGCGGCGATTTGCTCCCCGAAGCCGCAACGGCGGCAGTCACCAGCGGAGACCTTCGCCTGGTGAAACGCTGCCTGGAGGTGTTCCTGCAGTCCGCTTCGCCCGAGACTGGAGCCCTGCAGGCCCGAGCACCGGCAAGCCGTCGAGAGGGCACGCTGTACGACTATCCGCTGATCGTGCTGCTCATTGCCGAGTGGTACTGCCGCCTGTCCGGTGACCGCGCGTTCGCGCGCCGGTGCGCGCCGGTGTTCCGGCGGATGCTGGCGACGGTGATGACGACACGCGAGAAGTCGGGACTGTTTGTCGCCAATCAGCACGTGTTTATCATGCACGGCTACCGCACCAACCGCGGGCGGTTGTGTGCGCTCAATGCGCTTGTCGCCCGTTCGTTTGCCGCGTGGGCCAACCTGCTGGATCTGCTGGGCAAGGGGCGCGAGGCCGGCGAGGCACGCGCGGTCAGCGAGACGACAGAGGCGGCCACGGTGCGACGGTTCTGGGACACCACGGCGAATGCGTTCACGGATGCGCTCCCGCCCGATAATCCTGACAACCACCGCACCGTACCGGCCAACGCCTGGCCCTTGCTGTTCTGCCGCGTGCCGGGAGCAAAGCAGAAAGGCGCGATTGCCGAGATCGCTCGCCGCCTTGCGCACCACAACCCCGAGAACGAACCCGAGTCCATCTCGACCTACGGCTCGTTCTACATGCTCGGGGCCCTGTACGCGACTGGTACTGTGGCGCTGGCGGAGGAGAGCATGCGGAAGGTCTACCGCCGCATGATCGAGCATCCCACCGGAACAATCTGGGAGCACAGCAACGCGGGCAAGTCGCTCACGCACGCCTGGAGCACGGCGCCCAATTACTACCTGTCAACACGCGTGCTTGGTGTGCGGCTCGGGTTCCCCGAACCGGACGACCTCTCAGAGGTACTCATCGCTCCCGAGAGCGAGACACTGAGCTGGGCGAAGGGCGTGGTACCACACCCGCGGGGCGATATCGCCGTGGAGTGGCGCGTGACAGGCAGGCGGCTTGCGCTCCGGTACAGCGCGCCGCGCGGCGTGCGGGTGAAGGTGGAGCCGCGTGGCAGGCTGTCGAAGCTGCGGTTGCATATAGTCTGCTGATTGTAGTATTGTCGGTTCTCACGGGGTAGGCAGACAGGCCTTGCTCCCGGGAGTCACAGCCTGTGGCAATCAGCCGCGCGCCAGAGAGAGCCCTGCATCATGTGATGTCGCTTGTCGAACAGCGCACGCGGACCGGTACGCCTGTTCTCCCGCCGGTTCGAATGATGGCTGCCCAGGCAGGGGTATCGGTATCGGTGCTGTGGCGGGTGGTACGCGACCTGCGTGACAAGGGCATCCTGCTCACCCGTCAGGGCAGCGGCATCCGTATCGCACTTCCCGACACTCCCGCCCACACTCCCCCACCGCGTGGGCAGAAGTGGGAGAAAGTGCGGGAGCAACTTTCGCACGATATCCTCCTGGGCCGGTTTGCACCTGGCTCGGCTCTGCCGCCGACCAAGGAACTGGCAGAGCACTACGGCGTGGCCTACCGCACGTTCCGCAAGGCCGCAGGGGCGCTCGTTTCCACGGGAGTCATCACTGGGTATCGCAGCGGGTACCGGGTGCCCTATTCCGGCGGCAGTCAGCGCTACAACGGCGCGCTGGTTGTCATTGCCCGCGGCGCTCCGGGTTCGGGTCCCGTGGCAGTCGGGCCCCGCACCATCGAACTGTTCCACCTGCTGGAAGATGAGTGCGCGCGGGCGCGTGTCTCACTCAGTTTCGCCCCCTACGACTACGTGCACGGGCGTCTCCACGCGGTGTCCGCTGCCCCCGGGCAGGGACGGCGCGCTGAAGAGAAACCGCTGGGGGTAATCGTACTCACCACCGGTGTCCAGAACCCTGATCCCTCGTGGCCCGACAATCTTCTCTCACTCGCCCCCATGCTTGCGCGTCACGTAGTACCCGTGGTGTTCATCGATGAAACCGGGGAACGTCTCGACGCTGTCTCGCGCCACCTTGGCGGCCGTCTCACTGTTGTCTCGATGTCTCACAGTCCCGCCGCCGGAGCCGCTGTCGGCCACCGCCTTCGCGCACTCGGCCACCGCCGTGTCGCCTATCTTTCTGCCTACCACGAATCAGCCTGGTCACGAAACCGTCTGGCGGGCCTCGCCTCCGCGTATGCGAAGGCGGGAGCCGACTGCAGCGTCACAGCGTTCACGCGCGGCGATGTCATGGACGCGGCCCACATCCGTCCGCTGCGCGACGCAATCGCGGGTATCGAACGCAGGCTGTCTGCTGATTGCCTGGAAGCCGGCACTGCCGAGGACCGTGCCATGGCCGCGGTGCTTGCCGACGAGAACACGGCTCTTGGCGACCGTGTGCTGCGCGAATTCGCGCGACGGGCGTTCACGCCGCTGGCACGCGACGCGGCCCGGCACCCCGACATCACTGCCTGGGTCTGCGCCAACGACACCGACGCGCTCTCGGCACTGCGATTCCTTGCCGCCGAGAACCGAACACTTGCCCGGATGATATCGGTTGTGGGGTTCGACGACAGTCCCGAGTCGCTGTCGGCGCGACTCACGAGCTACAACTTCGACTGTGCGGGTGCAGTGCATGCCGCGCTGCGCCATGCGCTTGAGACCCCGGGCCCGGCACGCGGCACACAGTCTCGCGTGATAGATATCGAGGGCTACCTGGTGCAACGGGAGACCCTGCGGCGCAACGTCTAGAGAGTCCTGACAGCCGTGGAGCGCCGCTCCATGACACTGCCGGGGATCTCGATGGCTCGATCGGCAGCAGCACGAGAGCGGTAGGGGGCAACAACGTGCTCGAGCACCGCGGTCGCGACGGCACGCGCGTTGAATGCATATGAACTGAGCCCGCACCCCAGCGCCTCCAGCGTGTCGTCAAAGCCAATCAGCGATATGTCATCGGGAACGCGCATACCGTGCTGCCCAAGGTAGTGCATCGCGAGCAGCGCAATGCGATCATTCACCCCTACCCAGGCGGTGGCACCCCCGATCCGGAGTGCTTCCGAAAACGAATCCGCCGCCATCTTCCTGAACGCACGCGTGCCGGTGTAGTTGATCAGCGCCTGCTTCAGCACATGCCTCTCGGCCGGGTCGAACCGCGCATACGACTCGTCATCGTCGACCCGGTCCACCGCCCTCAGCAATCTCTGCAGCTGTGCCATACCCGTGACCTCGGGCATCCCGTCCGGGCCGGTGCCGGCGATCACGTACTCGCACAGCTGTGCCGAGGGTACCCGCGAGAATGCACGCCGCATGCCGTCCACGCGGCTCTGGCTCCAGCAGCACGAGGGCCCCAGTGAGAAACAGGCAACAACACGGTGGCCCAGCCCGAGCAGGTAGTCGGCAACTGACTGTCCCGCCGAGGGGTCCATGCCCAGAGCGAAGCTGCGGAACAGACGGTTACCCTGTGCCGACCTGGGAAGCTCTGGAAGGACATCGCGCACATCCTGCACCACGGATACAGGACGCCCCCGGGGTACTGCCCGCACGAGGTCGCGCAGCAGCGGCGTGTCCAGCCCCATCGTCCACACCAGGTAGCCCAGAGTTGTGCGCTCGCGCTGCAGCGCCGCAAGCGAGACGAAGTCCACACCCGCGGGTCGCGCCACCTCACGGACCACTTCGTGGTACCCATACAGCTCCACATCAACGTTGAGCCGCGCGCACTCGCGCTCGATCAGCCGCCAGAACGAGCCCCCCCACGGCGCAAGATCGCGCAGCGTGTGCATCACATTTGTCACCGCCAGGCATACCAGCGTGGCGCGGCGCGTCCGACGCGGCAGATCGACGCGCGCAAAGCCGCGTTTCCACGGCCTGATACGGTTGCGCGCCACCAGCGCCCTCAATGCCCTGCGCAGTGTGGGATACGAACTTCCGTACTGCGCAGACAGTACCTTGTATGACGGCAGACGCCCCGAAGCCGCCAGGACGCCTGCGCGAATGTCGACCTCGAGACACTGCTCGAGCGACTGCCACCGCGACTCGTCCTCGACCACGCCGCCCGTCGCCACCGCCGCATGATCCGCCGCCACAGGTGCAGCCCCGCGGTGGCCAAGCACGATCCCGCCGCGACCAACGCAGAGCACGGCCCCGGTTCGCTGCGCCCTGCCCACCGCACGCCACATGGTGGAAACCGATACGCCGCACGCCCCCGCCATGGCCCGGATACTCGGCAGTCGCACCACGTTGCGCGCAGCGTGGTCGGCGACCAGGGTCCTGAGATACTCCTGCGCTCTCGCTCCTCCGTCACGCGTCATCGCCAGACTCCCACCGTGGTGAGGGATATGAGACAGTGTTATCGCATAATGTAACGAATGACACAACCACGCGCACCCCCAGATTCAGGGGGCGCTAGTTTGTCGGGTGTACACCACTGTGGCCCACGGGAGCACACCGATGTCTGCACGGTTCGCGCTGCCAGCGTACACACCACCCGACTTCTCTGCACCGGCCCTGCGTAGCGCCCCGGTGGCACGTGCAGAGGAAGCCCCGCTCGACGGGGTGGCCCCTGCAGGCTACCACGGCACCTCCAACTACCCCGAGTACGTCCACCTGGGCGGAGGACACTGGGTGCTGGTCGCCGAGAGCCGCATGGACTGCGTGCTGGTCCTGCGTGACAGTGCTGTTGAGGCTGTCGAGTGCAGGCGACTCCGCGCCGGTGACCACGTGGTCATCGGCCGGACCGAGGATGGCAGCGAGGGGGTGTACGTGCACACCGAGGGATTCACCGCTGGCGCCACGGCGCACACCGACAAGTTCGCGTTTCGCACACGCGGCACCCGCGAGACCCCCTTCTCGCGCAGCTACGACTTCCTGTACGACCTGCTTCGCTACGACCGCGACCACGGCTGTGTCGTGTGGGTGCTCGGCCCGGCGGTGGCGTTTGACAGGGACA
>CAZJJT010000081.1:0-12175 GCA_964546395.1 uncultured Fibrobacterota bacterium | reverse complement strand
GGTGAGCAACACCACGGCCAGCCCAGTCACTGCCAGTGCATGCCCTCTCATACCACCACTCCTTTCGTGTGCCCCCGGACGTCAGTCCTTGAGCGTTATGGTTCGGACGCTGCTCACGTCCGTCCCTGCCTCGGCATAGCCCACGCCGCCCGGCAGTTCCGATACCACCGACACTGCTCCTTCGCTGGTGCGCTGGATCATCGGCGCCGTCGCCTGGCCGCGCACCTGCTGCTCCACCCAGAACCTCTTGTACTCCTCAGGTGTCATACCTACCACGTCCCTCAGGAACGCCTTTGCGCCATCGGAATCCAGCGGCAGATTGATCGGCACGATTCGCACTGAGCCCAGGTTGGTCTGGCGCCCCGTGTACATGCGTCTCAACTCCGCTTTCGACAGCGACGACGGCCCGTCTTCCTTGTTAACCACGATGACGTAGGCGGCGGCGTGCAGGGTCAGTGCGAACGTCAATACTGCCGCGAGTGAGTGGGAGAAGCGGGTTATCATGTTCATCACCTCCCTCAGAATGCCAGCACGAACTGCGTGCTGAGTATGCACGCGTCCCAGATGTCCTGGTACGGACCCTGTGCGCCCACCGTATGGGAGTTGACGTACGCTCCCTCGGCTTTCACCGTGAAGTTGGTGAACAGGTTCAGGTTCAGACCGAGCGTGGTGATATTGAACGCGTCAATCACCTGGCCGCTCCAGTCTTCACGGCCCCAGAACCAGCTCGCCGGGTTGTTCACGGCGTCCACGCTCCACATGCGCTCAAACATGGCATACGGGGTGAGTGACAACCGCGAACCCAGCCACAGCTTGTACTGCAGCAGGGCATACCAGTCGAACGTGTGCGTGAGCGCGTCGTTGTCGAGATGGTTCTGCAGGTTCTGGTACAGGAACTCGCCCTGCAGGGTAAGTCCCTTGAATAGCCGCGCCTTCAGGTCGACACCCAGCGCTGTCTCGCGTGCCTGGATATGCGTCTCGTCGTAGAACTGCTTGTAGTTGGGGTCGCTGAACCCGGCGCCGAACTGCGAGTCGACATTCGGGTTGAACCCGTCGATGGTGAATGTCACCCGCGCCCACGAGGTCTCGTCCCGCAGCATCCCCGTGTACCCCGACACCCCCACGGCTATCTCCTCGAGCCATGGCTTCTCCACCTGCGCGTCCGCCCGCACGTTGCCGCCGACCGCCACGTCACGGGCCGTCTCGAGCGTGAGGCCCGCTCGGCCGGTTGAGATGTAAAGCCAGTAGTCGAGATTGATCTCTTCGACAAACACGCTTCCATGGCCGGCGAAACCAACCTGCGAAGTGGGAAATACGGGAATGAAACTGAATGCGTAGGGCGTCTGCACCGGCGTAATCACGGGAGAACCGTGGTCGACGTTCCAGATGCCGACCGGCGTAACGAACTGCCCGATCATCAGGTTGAAGTACTGGCCGAACGCGATGTCGATCCACGCACGTTCGAGCGAGATGCCGTTCCACTCGAAGAAGCCGCCGGTGCTCTCGTCGGACACCCGCTGATCGGGTGCTGGCTGCGGCGCCGTGGTGTCAGCCGAGCGCACACCCGCCGGGTCGAAGGTGATATCGGTGATGACGCCCGGGATACCGCTGCCGAGGGGCTGCGTGAGAAACCGGATCTCGGTGAGTCCCCGCAGCCAGTCGTTGGGTCTGAAATCGAAGTAGAGGTTGACGTGGTCGAGCCGCACGTGCATGTCTTCATCAAGCCCGATGAACTCGTACATGCTGCCATCGCCGATGAAAAACATCTGTTCGGTCGAGATATCCATGAATCCGTACAGGTCGAACTTCCGTACCCCCTGCTGGGCCGGTGCCGAAAGTGCTCCGAGTGTCAGTGCCGCCGCTGCCAGTGTCCAGGTAGGTCGCATGCTCATGCCTCCGTGGCTGGGGTTTCTCCGCCGCAGGGCCCGGGGTGCTCGATGGCAGTCGTTCGCGTGGCGGTGCACCAGTGCCGGTGTCTCCTGCTCCGGCCGAGTACTTCTGCAATGCTCGTGCCACCGTTGCCGGAAGGCGCCGGGACGCCGAATCGGGGCCGCTGGAGGCGCCTGGGCAGACAGCTGTGATGCAGGAGTGGTGGGTGAAGTGTGACCACGGGTCGCCTGTGAAGGCGCCCAAAACGTTGCTGGAATGCTAGTTACAGATGATGCAAAGATATCTGCGTGTGCAGTTATTCACCAGGGCTTGGGGCCCTGTCGGCGCTCGCATCGAGAGGTTGAGAGTGTGGTACGTCGGCAAGCGAGACCACCAGTCCGGCGATGGACTCCAGGGGAGCCACGTGAGAAACGGCGCCGAGCGCGATGGCCTCGCGCGGCATGCCGAACACCACGCAGCTGGCTTCGTCCTGGGCCACTGTCTCGGCCCCGGCCTCACGCATCGCTTTCAGCCCCTGTGCACCATCGGCACCCATGCCCGTGAGGATCACGCCGACAGCGTTGGCGCCCGCGAACTGCGCCACCGACTTGAACAGCACGTCCACCGAAGGGCGGTGGTGGTTGACCAGCGGACCACCCTTGATCGACACGCAGTAACTCGCGCCCGAACGGCGCAGCACCATGTGACGGTTGCCCGGCGCGATGAGCACGCGACCGACGCTCAGCGTATCGCCGTCCTCGGCTTCGCACACCCGTACCGCGCACGTCCTGTCGAGTCGCTCGGCCAGCGAACGGGTGAAGTGCTCGGGCATGTGCTGAACCACGAGCACCCCGGGGGCATCTGCGGGGAGCGCGGCGAGAAGCACCTGCAGGGCCTGGGTACCGCCGGTGGACGCGCCGATGGCCACGACCGTCTCGGTGGTGCGTGTCATGGCCAGTTTCTGCGGGGCCACGGCGCTGCGAGGCCGGGGAACGATCGGCCTGACACGCGCGTGGGCGGCCGTCTTCACCTTGCTCACCAGCTCTTCGGCGAGCTGGCCCACCGTGCGTGGCCCACCCGGTTTGCACAGCACATCCACCGCGCCCGCCTCCAGCGCTTCCAGCGCCATCGCACTGCCGGCCTCTGTCAGCGAAGACACGACGATAACCGGCAGCGGGTAGTAGCGCATGAGCTTGCGCAGGAATGCGATTCCGTCCATGCGCGGCATTTCGAGATCGAGGGTCACCACGTCGGGTTTGAGCAGCACGATCTTGTCGCGTGCCACGTACGGGTCGGGCGCCGATCCGACAATCTCTATCTCGGGGTCGCGTGCCAGCTCGCGCGTGAGTATCTCACGCACGACCGCCGAGTCGTCGACTACCAGCACGCGTACGCTCACTCGGGCTGCTCCAGTCTGAAGCGCAGCAGTACGGGGCTGCCGTCCACCGAGAACCCCACCGTATCGACATCGCTCTGCAGCCGTTCCAGTTCGCCCGGGCCCATCTCGCCGGCTTCAGGGACAGTCAGGCTGAACATGGGTCGCTCGCCCACGAGGCTTGTGAGGATCTGCCCGCATACCACGTTCAGAAGCTCCCGAAACGCATCATCTCCCCGCGCCGTTGCCCCCGGGTCATCGAGATCGCGGCCGAGCATGTTGGCTGCAACCTCGATGCACAGCGTTTTCGGGATTGCCAGATCGAGCACGCCGTGCAGTACACCGGAGAAACGCATGCGTGCCTTGCGCAGCGGCACATCCGCAAGACGCAGCTCCTCGACATGCTCCACCGGCTCGGCAAACAGAAATGCCATCTTCTCGAGTACGCCGGTGAAACCGTGGATAACCACCTGCTTCTGCTCAGGTATCACGGGATTCCCCCTGAAGTACCGTTTCGACCACGCCACGCAGCTGCTCGGGAGTGAACGGCTTGCGAAGGTAGGCCCTGATTCCCTTGGCCGACAACTGCTCCACTCGGGAGGCCGAACCGTCGGTGGACACCACCACCACCGGCACGCTGGACAGCACCGGGTCATCCTTCATGCGCTCAATCATCTCGATACCGTTCATCACGGGCATGTTGATGTCCGCGAACACCAGGTCCACCCAATTGTCCTTCAGCACCTCCAGCGCTTCACTGCCGTTCGCCGCGTGGTACACGCTGTCGATCTCGAAACCGGCAATCTCCAGCGTGCGCGCGATGAGCTCGCGCGTGGTCGCCGAATCGTCTACGAGCAGTATCCTGTATGCCATGGCGGTGTCTCCTGTCGCTCGTGTGATCTACAGCTCAACGAGGTGGCCGTTGCTGCGTATCTCGGCCCGTCCTGTGTCGATATGCAGAAACATGCTGCGCGCCGTGGTGCCGCCGATGTCCTCGGCCGCGATGAGTATCCCGTTTTTCCAGAGCACCTTGCGCAGCATCGTGTAATTGCGTTCGCCTATTTTGAAAAACCCGTGCTCGTCGAGTATGGTCGCTCCCCCCGCCACCCGCGCTTCGATCCGGTTGCGGCGTGCGCCCCGGTTGAACAGCTCCTGCAACAGGGCCGACACGCCCGTGTCGACGAACATGGCCGGCTTGTCACCTGCCTTGGCCGGGTCGGTGGCGGATGAGGGCAGCATGCAGTGAACCATGCCACCCAGGTGCAGGCTGTGCTCGTACAGCGTCACCCCGATGCACGAGCCCAGCGAGTACGTGGCCAGCACGTCCTCCGGTTCGTCGGACACGCACAGCTCCGCGATGCCTATCTGGTGCAGCATGATGTCGGTCCCCGGTGATGCATCACGGCTTCACATACACGGATGCCCGCAGCGGCCTGAAGCCGCTCTGCAACCCCGTCAGGCTTTCCGCGTGACCCAGGAACAGGTATCCGCCCGGCCTGCTCACGCGGTATATCTCGTCAACCAGCCGCTGCCGCCCGGCTGCGTCGAAATAGATCATCACGTTGCGGCAGAACACGGCGTCCAGCGGCCCGCGCAGCGGCAGCGACGCGCGCATCAGGTTCATTCGCTTGATCACCACCACCGAACGCAACCGTTCTCCCACTTCCCAGGTGGCGTCCTCGCCGCGGCCGTGCCGCACGAAGTAGCGGTGGCGAAGGTGGCGCGGCAGCGGCCCCATCCGTTCGGGGCCGTACACCCCGGCGCGAGCGATTGCCAGCACCTTCGTCGATATGTCTGTTGCCAGCACTTTCATGTCCACCTCGTGCAGCTGCGCCGCCTCGAGGAGCGCGATCGCCATCGAGTACGGCTCTTCCCCGCTCGAGCATGCCGCCGACCAGAATCTGAACCGCTTCTGCCCCGACTCAAGCCACCCGCCCATCGCCTCCCCGAGTATCCCGAAATGATCGGGTTCCCTCATGAACGTCGTCACGTTGGTCGACACTGCGTTCAGCAACTCAGTCAACTCATCGCCGGTGGAGTCGTTGCGCACGAGTCGCAGATACGCGCGGTGGTCCTGCATCCCCAATGCGCGCATCCGCTTGGCCAGCCGTGCGCGCACCATGGCCTCCTTACCCGGGCGCAGGGCGATTCCGCTCTGGTCGTACACCAGGCGGCGGAACTCATTGAACGTTCGCGAGTCCACTGTCCGGCCCTCCCCGCTGAGCGCCCGGCGCCCCCGTACCGAGCGCCAGTTTCACCAGGCCGCTGACACTCAGGATCAGGCCCACACTCCCGTCAGGCATCACCGCACATCCCGCCACGCCCGGTGTCTCGCCTATACCGCTGCCCAGGCTCTTGATGACGAACTGCTGTTTGTTTACCACTTCATCGGCCAGCAGCGCCACCATCCTGCCCTGCTCTTCGGCTACCAGGGCCACCCGACGCTCCGTGCCCTGTGTCTCCCGGCGCTCGTGCGTCGCGCCGATAAGATTGTGGAGACGGTAGACCGGGTAGTAATCGCCGTGGTAGCGAAGCATTTCGGCCCTGCCGAGCGCGGTCTGCAGTTCGCCCGGGCCCGGATGCACCGCGCGCACGACGTTGAGCGCCGGCACGATGAACGTCTCGGCGTCCACCCGCACCACCAGCCCGTCGATGATAGCCAGTGTCAGCGGCAGGCGCAGCGTGAAGCGGGTACCCTGGCCCTCGGTGGAGGAGACCTCGACGTTGCCGCGGAGCATCTCGATGTTGCGCTTGACGACGTCAAGCCCCACACCCCGCCCGGACACGTCAGTTATCTCCGCGGCCGTGGACACGCCGGGCCGGAACGCCAGCGCGTAGATCTCGCCCGCACTCAGCGACTCGTCGACTTCCACCAGCCCCTGCGCACGTGCCTTGCGCAGGATCGCCTCGCGGTCGAGCCCCCTGCCGTCATCTTCCACTTCGATGTACACGTTGCCGCCGCGGTGATAGGCACGCAGATCGATATGACCGACGGACGGCTTGCCGGCCGCCTGGCGCTCGGCTGCCGGCTCGATACCGTGGTCAACCGAGTTGCGCAGCATGTGTACGAGCGGATCCCCGAGCAGTTCGACCATGGTCTTGTCCAGCTCGGTGTCTTCTCCGCTGATTGTGAACTCTATCTCCCTGCCAAACCGGTGCGCCAGGTCGCGTACCAGCCGCTCCATCTTCCGGAACGTGTTCCGCACCGGCATCATGCGCAGCGACGTCGTGATGTCCTGCAGTTCGCGCGTGATCTTGTCGAGGAGCGTAAGCTGGCGTTCGAGTTGCGGCGATATCGCCTCACGGATCTCGGGGGATTGACTGACGGTTGACTCGGCAATCACGAGTTCCCCGACGGCGTCGAGCAACTGGTCAAGCCGCGCGGCATCGATGCGCACGGTCTCGCGCACCGCTCTGCGGGCCCGCTGTTCGACGGCCTGTTCGACTGTGGCGGCACCGCCAGACGGCGACTGCGAAGGGCGCTCATCGCGGTGCGCCAGGGCCTTCTCGGGATCGGCGGCGTGCTGAAGGCGGCTGAGCAGGTGGGGCGGGGCTTCGGACCGCACCAGCGGGGCACCACTCTTCAGCCCCGCCCCCACCTCGTCAACCATCGTCCTGAGCCCGTCCACGGCCTCCAGTCCCAGGTCCACGTCCTCCGGGCTGAGTGCGATGCCGCCGCGACGGGCACGGTCGAGAAGTGTCTCGGCGTCGTGCGCAAGCGTCCGTATCCCGTCGAGACCCAGAAACGCCGCAACGCCCTTGACTGTGTGGAACGCGCGGAACACCGCGTTGATCGCTTCGGCATCCTCGAGGTTGCGCTCCAGCGCAAGCAACTGCTGCTCCGCGTTGTCGAGATGTTCACCTCCCTCGGTAACGAAGCCCGACACCAGCGCGGGGTCGTCGATGACCGGCGTGTCCGGCTCCGCAGGCGTATCGAGCGGCTTGTGGTCGGCGGGCGGCTTGAACACCTCGGGCGGCAGGTCGGCCTGTTCGGGACCGCACGCATTCTGCAGCATGTTCTGGAGGCCACTGACCGTTCTCTCGAACAGCTCCGACAGCTTGGTACAGTCAGCCCCGGGTTGCGAGCACTGTTGGCGCACGTGACGCGCGGCCGAGCCGGCCACGGCCGCGACGTCCGCACGATTCTCACTCGCGGCCACCTTTGCCAGCGCGTCAAGCTGTCCGCACAGCGCCGCGAACGAGTCCGGCGAGCCGGTGTCGGCCGCTACCAGGTCGCCGGCGAGGTGTTCGAGGACCTCGGCGGCACGGACCCGTGGCCGCTCGGGGAGTCTGCGGCTCACGAGGCGCCTCCCGACTGGGCAGCGGCCTGGAACTGCCCGGTCTGTCTGACGATGGCGCGGAGGCGGTCGCGGGACAGCTGACGGGTCATGACGCGCCGGCACGGGTGTTCGTCGCACAGCTTGAAATGCTCCACGGCCAGCTCGCCGTTTCCGAGCCGAAGGTGCAGCTCGCCGGCCAGGTACAGTGACTCGGTGGCGAGGTTCGGATTGGACTGCACCTGCAGGAGCTTGCCGGCGCCGTGGCGGCCGGACACGTGCAGCACTACCTTGCTCCACCACCCCGGGCACTTCGTGGCCCTTTCGAGTGCTTCCTGTGCCAGCTTCGGCTTGTTGAGCCGAAGGAGCAGCAGCGCCACGATACAGAGAAGGTAGGCGAGTTGGTCGGAGGAGTACTGGTCCATGTACTGCAGCGTCTCGCGGCCACGCGCGAGCGTGTTCTCGAAGTCCCCGTCAAGGTAGCCGCACAGCAGCAGCCAGTTGAGCGCCCAGAGCCGTTCGCTGCGCGAGTGCTCCGCTGCGTTGGCCGCGCGTTTGAGTACCTGTACAGCATCCTCGATATTGCCCTGGGCGAGTTCGAGTTCCGCTCGCATGAGCAGCAGGCGCGCCGCAGCCGCATCCTGTTGTTTGTCTATCTTGAGACGGTTCATCGAGCCGAGCACCAGTGTTCCCACGGTCTCGTCGAGGCCGGTCCGCCACAGCGCGTACAGGGCCTCTCCCACCACCTGCAGACTCGTGCTGTGAGCCTGTACCAGCGTGAGGGCTTCCTTGCGCAGCGCCTCGGTGCCCCCGAGACGGCCGGCAAGGTCGAGGTACTCGAACGTGATCTGGGCAGTTTCCTGCGGCGTGGGCTCCAACTCGCGCAGCATTTCGAGGTACTTCGGCAGCTTGCCCCCCGTGCCCTCGTTGCCGTACTGCTCCAGCACATCCAGGAGCGCGAACCAGATCTCGTTCCGGACCTCGGGATGCTTGTGGCGGAGGTAGCCGCTCTTGAGCGCTTCCCACGCCCAGTCCGGGTTGCCGTCGAGCAGACCGATGCGCGCGAGGCCGAGCGTGCAGTAGTGGTCGAGCATCGTGTTCTCCAGCTTCGAGAACATTTCGAACGCCCGCTGCGTGTCCTTCATCTCGGCGCAGCACAACCCGGCCTTGTACAGCGCCACCAGTCCCTCTTCGCGATCGGGGTGACTCTCAGCCATCTGCTGGTACAGCTGCAGCGCGTCCTCGTAGCGTCCCGACAGGAAGAAGCGGTCGGGGAGGTACTGGTACGAGAGATTGAGCGGTGCGCCGCGGGACTGCCACGTGAAATCCTCGAGAAGCACGACTCCCGCGCGAACTTCCAGAGCAATCATGCCGCCGCTCACCGGGAACACCTCCCGGTAACTCAGTGCCAGGTTCCCGTCGATGCGCACCCGCAACGTGCCGTCGTCCAGCTCCACGCTCATCAGGTATGTCTGGCCCGACTGCAGCCGGAGATCGAAGCGGCGCCGTACGCGGCGGCCGCGCCAGAGCAGTTCGACATAGGGGCGTTCCTCAACCCCGAGGCGCACCTCGTGGTGGGCCACGAAGTCCTCGCTGCCGCTCTGCTGCGTACCGACACAGAACGCGAGTGACCACGGCGTGGTGCGGGCACGGAAGGCGAGGACTGCCCGGAGGTCGCCCAGAGCGCGCTGGCGGCAGCTCATGCGCACCCCCGCGCCCGCTTCCATGCCGTTCTCGAGCTCGCGCAGCTCCCCGGAGACCTTCCAGTGCGAGGCGAGCGACTCGCCGCGGCTCGCAGGGTCCCTGAAAGCCGTGGCAGCCAGCGGCATGAGCGGCGTACGCCCTTCGAGGTACAGGCGGAGATCATCGCCGAGCTGGCCGGCGTTCTGGTAGCGTTCGGCCTGGTCGAAAGCGAGGGCTTTGTTGACGATGGTGCAGAGGGCCCGGGGAAGGCGGAGTGCTTCGGGGCGTGTCTCGATGCGCTTGATGTCTCCGACCGACACGCGTGATATGAGTTCGGTCAGGTCGCGGCTGTCGATCGGCATGGCGTTGGTGAGGAGGCGGTACAGCACCACTCCCAGTGCGTACACGTCGCTTGCGGGACCCACTTCACCGTCACCGCGAATCTGCTCGGGCGACATGTACCAGGGGGTCCCCACCAGCAGCCCCGCCTGCGTCAGGTTGTAGAGTGCCTCGTCGGGATCCTCGTCGCCGTCCATGACCGCCTGGAACAGCCCGGTCTGGCCCGGTGCTTCTCCCGATGGCCGCACCTGCGAGAGGAACGCGCCGGTGGTCTGGTAGTGGCGGTTGCGCAGTTGGGTTGCGAGTGCCTCCGGCGCTCCCGCTTCCTCCATCCTGTCGAGCGGATCGTGCGTGCGCAGGTCCTTGGCCAGCCCCCAGTCCACCACCAGCACTTCGTTGGAATCGGTAATCATGATGTTGGCGGGCTTGAGGTCACGGTGCAGCACCCCGTTGCGGTGCGCGTGCGCGACGGCTTCACACACTCGCACGAACACCTCGAGCAGCCGCGAGAGCGTGAACTCCACCTCGCTGTCCCATCCGCGGCGGGCACGCTGGCGTATGATCTGGTGGAGTGTGCGGCCCTGGAGGTAGCGCATGCTGTAGTAGTACCCGTGGTGCGGGTCGTATCCCACCTGGTAGATCGGGATAATTCCGGCGTGGGTCAGGCGGCCGGTCAGCATGGCTTCGGCCAGAAACCGGGCCGACTTCGCGTACACATCCTGCGCGGCCGGGTCGCTGTGCAGCACTTTCACCGCTACGGTGCGGTGCATCAGCGGGTCGTACCCGAGGTACACGACCCCCATGCCGCCCTTGCCCAGCTGGCGTACGATATCGTACTGGGCGATCCGTTGGACATCGGGTCGCCCCGCAACGCGCGGCGCGGCCGGTGACGGCGTGACCGAGGGGAGCGGGGAGGAGGGTGTCGGCGGATGCGTCTGCGAGCTGCCGAGCTTCCATCCCGATGACGAGTCCTGGATCTGCATCGGTGGGTTCCCTACTTCGTGAGCACCTCATCGAGGGTTGCGCGCAGGGCTTCCACGCGGAACGGCTTGGTGATATACGAGTTGGCCCCCTGCTTCTTGGCCTCCTGCGCCTGCGACTCCTCGGTGTCGGAGGAGAGCACCACCACCGGTATCGAGGCGTACTCGGGTGTGGCCCGCAGACGCTTCAGGAATTCCATCCCGTCCATCTCGGGCATGTGGAGGTCAAGGAAGATGACGTCGATCGCCTGCTCGGCAACGGCCTTGAGTCCCTCGAGTCCGTTGCCGGCCTCAACGATGTCGGTGAGATCCACCTGCTTCAGCAGGCTCTTGACCATCATGCGCATAATCGACGAGTCGTCAATCAACAGAACTTTCATGGCAGAGTCCTTTCGAATCCCGTTCAGAATGCCAGACACACCTGGAGCGCGAAGTCGCCAATGTCGCCCGTAAACGAAGTCACCAGGCAGGGGAGGCCCTGCTTGTACTTGATCTCGTGATGAGGTCCGGCGACGACGGTCGGTACCGACATGGTGAAGCGGAAACTCGTCTCGGACAACCGCCCCTTGGCCTGGCCGACCAGGATGTTGGTGATCTCGCCAATCACGCTCTGCACCAGCTCCTCGGTGACATCCACCCCCAGCGGTGCAAGCACGCGCTTGGCGAGTTCCTGTGCCGTGGCCGTGGGAAATGTCATGATCAGCGTTCCCTCGCTCTGGGTGGTGATACTCACCAGGGCCGAGTAGTCGCCGTAGATCCGGTAGCCGAGTTTGCGATACACCGAAGTCGCCTCAACCTTCGCCTGTGCCATCTCCTTGAGCGTGAGGAGGGTGGAGTCGATGAACGGCTCGAGCAACTCATCCCGCAACTCCTGCATGACCGGCTCTGCGTTGCACCGGTTCTACACCTCTTCAAGCACCAACTCCGGCCCGTCACCGGCGTCGCACACCGCGCTGGCTCCGGCAGCGATGAGCTGGGCGCGGGTGGTGTACGAAGGCGAGTGGGCAACGACGATCAGTGGGAGCACGGTGGCATCCACGCACTGCCGTACACGCGCGAACCACTCGCTGTCGGGTGTGCCGGTATCGGGCTTGTAGAATACCACGACCCCTTTGACATCGGCATCCTTGTCCACCTCTGCGGCGAGTTCGGAGGGTTCGCGGGCGGCAACCTGGTAACGATCGCCGGCCACCTTCTCGAACCCTTTCACCCATCCCGTGTCTTCCGCCGCCACCAGGTAGATACTGGCCTGCTCAGCGCTCATCAGTCCTCCCTTGCGTTGCCGAACACGCAAACGCGGAGCGCTTCCGCGTTCCGCATCCGGCGTTCGTGTATTGTTCGCTTCCCCCGCGGCCGGCGCCGCTCTCAGGTATCTGTCTCGGCCGACTCCGCGGTCTGCTCCAATTGCTCCACCTCCCGCACCGCCAGTACCCGGTCGGTGTCGAGCAGGATCGTTACGTTCTCTCCGGTCTTGCCTATGCCCATGATAAACTGCGTGTCGATGCCGGCCTCGAAGGAAGGCGCCTCCTGCACGTCGGCGGCGTCGATGTCCAGCACGTCCCGTACCTCGTCAATCACCAGCCCCATCATGATCGTGCGCCCGCGGCTCTCGACGAATGCCACGATGACGCAGGTACGTTCGGTGTCTTCCA
>CAZJJT010000080.1:0-12235 GCA_964546395.1 uncultured Fibrobacterota bacterium | reverse complement strand
CCCTGTGGCAACCAGACCTCCTCGAAGTTCGTTGGTTCGGAGGCCTGGCTCGATTTCAACATGTGCCAGACCGGTCACTTGCGTGACCGCGCCAGCTGGACCTTCTACGACAACGACTACAGCCTGTTCCCACGCAAGCCGTTCGTGAACGGTGAGCCGCCCTACGAAGCGCACCCGAACAACTTCCGCGGCGGCGACGAGGGCTGGCTGGACCAGGTGGACGTGCGCCGCGAGTTGTACTGGGCCGTGTGCAGTTGTGCCGCGGGGTTCACCTACGGATGCCATGCGATCTGGCAGATGTACGAGCCACCACGCGAACCGGTCAACCTCCCGCGGGACACATGGAAGAACTCACTCTCGCTTCCTGGTGCCGTGCAGATGGCGCACGGGAAAAAACTGGCACTCTCCCGGCCCTGGGAGAACCGCGAGCAGGCCCAGTGGGCGGTGCTGTGGCCACACGCGAGTGGCGTCGATACTATCCGCGCATGTCGCGGCAGTGACGGCGCGTGGCTCTTCGTCTATCTCCCCAATTGCCAACGGGTGAAGATCCATCAGCTGGCGGTGCATGGTGAGACACTCCGGGTGAGCTGGTACAACCCGCGAGAGGGAACATCGGTGGCGGGTGGCGAAGTCCCGGGCAACCAGGAGAACACTCTCCAGCCGCCATACGACCCGTACGGACGGGACTGGGTGCTGGTGCTGGACGACGCGGCGAAGGGGTTTGCGGTGCCGTGAGCGCTCAGCCACGGCGGAACACCGCCGGACTCACCCCCACCCGTTTTCTGAAGAAACGGATGAAGTAGCCTTCGTCACGGTACCCCAACTGGTGCGCACAGGCGGCGACGGTGGTGTCCGAGAAGCGCAGCAGCTCCTTCGCGCGCTCAACACGGATCAGTGACACGTACTGGTGCGGACTGACCCCGAAGCGTTGTCGGAACAGCCGCTCGAGGTGGAAGTAGCTGGCGCCAAGGCTGCTGAGCGCCTCTTTCACCGTGGGGGCCTCAGCGAACGGCCGGTGTGCCACTCCGGTCAGCGCCTGGCGTACCCGCTCGGCATCGAGGGGTGGTGAAGAGCTGCGAGCCCGGGCCTCGTCGGGCGGGGCGAGAAGTTCCACCAACTCCTGAAGGAACAGGCTCCGCGCGCGCAGTTGCTCGTGGACCGTCGCACTCCGGAATTCAGCAACGACCCGGTGGTGCAACTCGAGTGCCTCACGCGAGCGCAGGCGACCATGCAGAGGACATGGGGGAACACACGCCGGCGCGTGCCGCACGCGAACGGGTACCGCCTGTGCGTCGGTGTACACGGTCGAAGGACTCACCGCCCCCTCTGTGTACTCCCAGTCGTAGTGACAGTAGTAGATATCCACTGCGTCGCTCAGGCAGTACGAGATGTGCCTGGTGGCAGGGGGGACAATGACAAACCAGGGGGAGTCGTACGTGTACTCCTCCTCTTCCACCACCATCTTTGCTGCACCATTGTCGAACATGAACACCTCGTGGTCGTCGATCATGCGCCAGGGGTTGATGATGCCGTTGCCCATGCGCACGAATCCGGCGTGGTGCAGCACCGGGGAGATCCGGGTGAGCCAGTGGTCAGACATAGCAATAAAATCCTATACGGCGCAGAAGAATCCCGTTGAACGCCCTGGCAAAATCTACTACATTGTACGCAGGATGAGCAGGAATGTCTCATTGTTGGAAGGAGAGGGTGAATGACCACTGCCACTGCGCACGATACCAGCCCGAAGCTCGCCGTCTCTGAGCACGATCGCATCATCCTGCGTGAGCTGGCCCGTCGCGTGGCCGAGATTGCCGCCGATCCGGTGCAGGAGCAGAAAGCGCGGCTGTGGCAGCAGCACAACGACCTGCAGACCGACCGTCCGCTGGTGCTGGCATTCCCGGAAGGGGCCTGGGAAGAGATCGCGCTCGCCGCGGGGTTCGTGCGCCAGACCGAGTCAGAGTTCGCGCGAGGCCATGAGTGGTTTCTGTGGGAGAAACTCTACTACGCGGAGCACATCCGTGATGACTCGGTGATCGAGCCCGTGGTACTCTCGCCGGTGGTGGTGCGCAACACGGGCTGGGGTGTTGCGTGCAGCACGACCGGCAGCCGCGTGCACAAGGGCGCCAGCGCGTACCACAGCGTGATCCAGTCGGTCGCGGATGTCGAAGCGGTCCGGCCGCCCCAGGTCACGGTGGACTGGGAACAAACCGCCCGTCTGCTCGATCTTACCACCGACCTGTTCGGCGACATCCTCTCTGTCAAGCAGCACTGCGCCCACGGCACCATGTTCGCCCCGCTCGACATGCTGATCCACTGGCGCGGTATCGAAAACCTGTTCATGGATCTCATCGCCAACCCCGAGCTGGTGCACGCGGCGGTCTCGAAGATGACCGAGGGACAGATCCGGATCCTGCGCGAACTGGAGGCGCAGGGGGCGCTGCGGCTGAACAACCGCGGCGACTACGTGGGTTCGGGCGGCACGGGGTTCACGAGCCAGCTTCCTCAGCCGGGCATGGTGGACCGGCTCGTGCGCACGCGCGACCTGTGGGGCTCGGCCACGGCGCAGATATTCAGCGAGATATCGCCCGAGATGCACGAGGAGTTTGCGCTGCGCTACGAGGCACGCTACCTCGAGCTCTTCGGTCTCGCCTGCTACGGGTGCTGCGAGCCGCTGCACCTCAAGCTCGACCTGCTCAAGAGGTACATCCCGCGGCTGCGACGGGTGTCAATCTCGCCCTGGGCCGACATCGCGGTGTCGGCCGAGAAACTCGGCGCCGACTACGTGTACTCATGGAAACCCAACCCCGTGCTGGTCTCCTCGCCCGACTTCGATCCCGAGCGTACGCGCCGCGCCAACGCGGAGTTCCTCGCAAAGACGAAGGGGTGTATCACCGAGATCATCATGAAGGACACGCACACCGTGAACAACGACCCGCGGCGTATCCCGGAGTGGGTGCGGATCACGAAGCAGATGGCTGAGGAGATCCGCGGTTGAGGCGTTGACAGCAGGTGCGCTCGGGTGCTGCCCCGGTTCCGAAGTACCGGCAGCCGTGCCTCGGCTGGCACTTCCACGGCCACCTGTTTCGTCCCAGTGGAGTTTTCTGCGGTGCAGCATTGCCCTTCTGCCGCGTCCTTCCTATTTTCGGGGAACACCAGAACCCGAACCGGCACGGAGGCACACCCGTGAAAGTGCTCCTCATCTCAATCGACACCCTTCGCTCTGACCACCTCGGATGCTACGGCTACAACTGCGCTCCCAACCCCACCAGCCCGTTCATCGACAGCATGGCGGAGAAAGGCGTGGTGTTCGAGAAGCACTACGCCACCGAGGTGCCCACGCCCCCGTCGTACACGTCGCTGTTCCACGGCGTGAGGGGGATCAGGAACGGGATCTACACGTTCGCGCAGTACGAGCGTGAATTCAAGTGCCCCACGCCGTCGCTGGCTCGGCGTTTCTACGACACGGGACATCGGACCGGGGCCATATCGAACCTCGCCCAGATCTATCCCTGGCTCCATTCCGGTTTCCAGGACATCCACAAGACCGGCAACCGGTTCCAGGGCGGCAGGGCCGATGAAGTGACTGACGAGGCCCTGCGGTGGCTGAAGGAGCACGGCGCCGGCGACTTCTTCCTGTTTGTGCACTACTGGACTCCGCACGTGCCGTACATGCGGCGCTCCAGGGAGGACCTGCGCCTGCTGTTCCCGGCCGAGGAGTACCGCAGTCGGGCCCCCAGCCTGGAGTACATCGAGAAGAGCGAACACCTCAAGGAACGGTACACGAAAGTGCAGGAACGCAACAACGACTCCTATGCGCCGGAAGGCAACCTCGCTACGTACGATGCGAACATCCGCTATGCGGATGAAGCCATACAGCGGGTGTTCGCCGGAATGAGGAAGCTCGGGATGGGGCTCGACGACGTCCTGTGCGTGCTCACGAGCGACCACGGTGAGGCGTTCGGCGAGTATGGCTTCTGGGACCACCAGAGCTGCTACCGCAACATCAGCCAGGTCCCGCTGATCTTCTTCGGGGCGGGCATGCCCCAGGGGCGCGTGAGGGCCTACACGCAGCATGTCGATGTGCTCCCCACGCTGTGCGACATTGCAGGTATGGAGGCAGGGGAGGGGCTCTGCGGCCGGTCGATGGTCGAGGTCATGGACGGCAGGGAGAAGACGTTCAGGGACGAGGTGGTGACCGAGACTGCGTTCGTCGCGGTGCAGCGGATGCTGGTGAGAGACGAGCACGCGTTGGTGCACACGTTCTGGAATGCCAACCGAGAGCATCTCGCGGAGTTTGAGCTGTTCGACCTGACCAGCGATCCGGATCAACTCAATGACATTTCCCCGGACAAGCCCGAACTGGCAGCTTCGATGCGCATCGCGATGCAGGACTGGGTCAACCGCGAAGCCGGGGGGGCCGGCCGAGACAAGCTTGCTCACATGGGGTTTGCCCATCATTACAGGGCCCACACCTCCTATTCGAGGGAGTGAGCCCGCGGTGAGCGACCTGTCTGCGCGAGCGGTGCTATCCCTGGCTCAGGGCGTATGTGGAGGTGTACGGGGCAGACCATGCCTCGCTGGACGCCGGGCAGTCAGCGTAGGGTTGCGCGGATGAGTCCCGCAGCCGCCTCGCGCAGGACACGCTCACCGTCTTCGCTCACCGAGGTCGACAGGCCTTCGTAGCCTCCCTCGGCGATCATCTCGGCGGTCGGGATGTACTCGATTGACCCGCCGGTGAGGCTGATGACCCACAGGTCGGGGTGCACGGTGCGAAGGGCACGCGTGGTGGCAAGCGGTATCTCCGAGGGGAGGAATACCATCGGTGTTCCGTTCAGTCGCAGCGCAGCGACCGGGAGGTCGATGCTGCCGGCGGCGGTCGTCTCCGGGCCGAGCATGTGAAGGCCCTTGTAGCCGGCCCACAGCAGCCAGTTGAGCGTGTTGGCGGTTTCACGCAACGTGCGAACAGGAGCGCCTGTTGCCTGCAGCTCTTCCAGCCTCCGAACCTGGACAGCCTGCCGCTGTTTGATTTCGGTTTCGCTCGTGGGCAAGTCGGGATTGAGCGGTACTGCCACGGTGTGGTGACGGTACGATGCCGAGTCAAGCTGCGCGGACGGACTCCTGGTCAGTGCATCCACCGCAGCATCACCGACCGCCCGCCCAATCCGCTCCATCTCACGCAGCTGCTCCCCGTCACTCGACGGCACGAGCGTGGATATGGGGCCCATGTACGGGAACGGCGGTACCCGCGAGAGATCCACGGTGTAGGTTGTGCGCTCCTTGGGTACCAGGTTGGCCGACGGGCCCAGAAGGAACAGGCAGATGCCCCCAAACTGCTCCTCAACCGTGTCGCACACTACGCCAGGATAGTCGGGGTCGTACTGGGCGCTGCGGCAGTGTGACGCCGAGTGTGGATGCGCACAGAACCGCACCAGGCTTGCCACCGTCTTGCCGTCGGTGTCGATGAATCGCATGGCCTGCACAAGCGGATCGACCGGATGGTCGAACCACACCGGCTGCTCCAAGGGCTCGTAGCACGAGGGTTGCCGCAGCCAGCGGGCACGCATTTCATTGACCAACGCCGAGGCGTCCGGCCGCTCGTCACCCTCGCGGAACTGGTAGCCGAACCAGAATGTCTGCCAGCCGAGCTCGGTGCCGGTGTCGGCGCGACGGTTGATGCTGAGTGTCGAGCCGACATCGGTGGCACCCGTGCTCAGTGAGCACGGTACCGCGGCCGCAACAGCCTTCTCGGCCAGGTCCACGAGTGCTGCGCCGAGGCCCTCCAGTTCCAGCCCGCCTCCCCGGTCACGGTCCCACGGCGCGGTATGGGTATGGGTTGTGTGGATCAGCACCTGGCTGGGCTCGAGGTGCAGGCGTTCGGCGACCGCCTGTGCAAGGTGCGCAGTGTACGACAGCGACAACTCGATGAGGTCCAGAGAGAAGAGCACAACCGGCGCAGGGTCGGCCAGCAGTGCCAGGCAGCGTGCCTCGAGTGCTCGACGACAGCCGGGGTCTGCCGGCAGCAAGGGAACAAGTGAGCAGCGCGATGCACCAACGCGGACCATGGTCACCTCCCACCACGCGATTCTATGCGGCAAAGACGCGTATGCGCCGGGGGTCGAACACTGCCGCCGCTGTCGTGCCCTGCGGAGCTGCCTTTGTTCGCGCCACCAGCCTGGTATCATCCGACACCAGGTACACAAGATACTCGCCCCCGATATTCTCCACCACCTCGACGGTGAGATCGCAGTTGCCGGTTCCCGGCTCGCCAAGCGTGATGTGCTCGGGCCTGATGCCGATTGTGGCGCTGCCGTGCGACGGGCTGGTGAGCTGAGCGGCAAGCTCGCCGGGCAAGCTCACCCGGGTGTTTCCCGACACGAGCACGCCCTGCTCCACAGGACCTTCCAGCACGTTCATGGGCGGAGAGCCGATGAACCGTGCGACAAACGGCGTTGCAGGCGAGTCGTAGATCTCCACCGGGCTCCCCATCTGCTCTATCTTCCCGCCGTTCACAATGGCGATACGATCGCCCAGTGTCATGGCCTCGACCTGGTCGTGTGTCACGTACAGGGCCGTGATACCCAGGCGCCGCTGCAGCGCTTTCAGCTGTGCGCGCATGTCGGTCCGCAGCTGCGCATCAAGGTTCGACAGCGGCTCGTCGAGCAGAAACAGCAGCGGTTCGCGCACCAGCGCGCGGCCGATTGCCACCCGTTGACGCTGCCCGCCCGAAAGCTCGGAGGGCTTGCGGTCGAGCAGTTCGCCGATCTTCAGCAGTTCCGCCACCGCCCGCACCTTTCTCGACACCTCCTCCGCCGAAAGCTTCTGTTTCAGGTTGCTGAGCGGGAACGCGATGTTCTTCGCAACAGTCATGTGCGGGTAGAGCGCGTAGCTCTGAAACACCATGGCGACGTCGCGCTCAAACGGCATCCGGAACACACCGGCAGCCGGGTCGGCCGCCACCCGTTCGCCGATCCGTATCGAGCCGCTGGTGGGTTTCTCCAGACCGGCAACCAGGTTCAGCAGCGTGCTCTTGCCGCACCCGCTGGGCCCGAGGAGAACGAACAGCTCGCCCGGTTCCACCGTGAGCGATATGCCCTTCAGCACGTCCACGGTGCCGCGGAACGTGGTGAACTGCTTGCTGAGTTCGGCGAGTTCGACGCGGACCTGTTTCATCCTTTCACCGCTCCTCCCGTGAGTCCTGCGACCACGTACCGTTGACAAACCAGCGTCAGCACCACCAGCGGCACCGAACCGACCACCGACGCCGCCATCAGGTTGCCCCACGGGATTTCCCCGTGCGTGCCCTCGAACAGAGCGATTCCCACCGGCAGGGTCTGTGCGTGGAAATCGGTGGTGAGCATGATCGCGAAGAGAAACTCGTTGAAGCACTGGATGAACACAAGGAGAAACGCCGAGAACACACCCGGCAGCGCCAGGGGCAGCACGATACGTACCAGCGTCTTCAGTCGCGATGCACCGTCCACGAGTGCCGCCCGGTCAAGGTCAGCCGGGATCTGCGAAAAGTAGCTGATGTTGATCCACAGCGCCAGCGGGACGGTCAGGGCAATGTAGGGAAATATCAGCGCAACGAGCGTGTTCAGCATCCCGAGCGAGCCGAACATGCGGAACAAAAACCCCACGATACTGATCTGCGGGAACATCGACATGGCCAGCACCACCAGCGGCACCACGATCCGTCCGGGAAACCGCAGGCGTGACACGGCGTAGCCGGCCATCGCGGTGAGGACGGACACTACCAGCGCGGTTGCCACCGTCACTAGCAGGCTGTTCGTGAAGTAATTGACAAAGTGCAGTGAGGGACTCGTGAGTACGTCGACGTAGTTGCGCAGCGAGTACTCCACACCGCCGGTCACCAGGAAATCGGGCCGTGACGCGAGCGACACCCAGACCATCCAGACAAAGGGGGCAAGAGCGAACACGACAAGTGATCCGCCGGTGACAACAACGAGTATCCGGCGCATGTGCTCTTCACGCATGCAGAGTATCTCCGGTCATATCAGATCGCTGCATCTCATCGCTGCTCCAGACTGTCCCTGAACCTCCCCGCCTTCACGTACAGCATCGTTGCTCCCATGGCCACGGCGAATGTCACCAGTGACACGGCCGATCCCATCCCGAATCGGTCGGTGGTGAAGTACTGGTAGCCGAGCACCGACAGCGAGGTCGTCCCCCCGCCCGGGCCGCCGCCGGTCAGCACGAATATCAGGTCGAACACGCGCAGCGAGTCAATCGTACGGAAGACGAGCGCGATGACGAGCACGGGCCGCAGCAGGGGAAGGGTCATGGTCCAGAACCGCTGCCACATCCGCGCCCCGTCGATACGCGCCTGCCGGTAGATATCCTCCGGGATTGCCTGCAGTCCGGCCAGCAGAATGATCACCATGAACGGCGTGGTTTTCCAGACCTCGGCAATGACCAGCGCCCAGAACGCGTTGCACGAGGTCCCCAGCCAGTTTATCTTGACATCCGAGAGCCCCGCCGAAGTCACCAGCACGTTGAGCACGCCGTAGGTGTAGTCGAACACGAGTTTCCAGGTCTTTGCCGATACGATTGTCGGGATCGCCCACGGAATCAGGATGACGGTACGGAGCCAGCCCCGGCCGGCAAACCGCAGGTCGAGCAGCAACGCGAACGCGATGCCGAAGAGCGCTTCGAACGCGACGGTCACCACCGTGAACAGCAGCGTGAACAGCAGGGCCCGCCAGAACTCGGCGTGGCCGAGAAGCTGGGAGAAGTTGCTGAGCCCGATAAACCTGCGGGGCATGAACGACACATCACGGAAGAAGCTGTTCCAGAATGTCCCGAGCACCGGCAGGAGTACGAACAGCGCAACCGCAACAAGTGCGGGCGCGAGGAACAGGTAGGCGCTGCGCACCTCGCGCGACTCGTACCGGTGAACGCCCGGCCTACTCGCGGTAGCGCGCGACAATGGCCGCCACCTCTTCCTGCGCCTGCTCGAGTGCCTTCCTCACGCTCAGTGTCCCCGCCAGCGCCGCGTTGAGCGCCCGTTGGAGCGCATTCGACAGTTCCGAGTAGTACGGCACGGTCGGCCGCGGGGCGGCGTTGGCGAAAATGCGCTGGAGTGTGGCCAGCTCGGGGTACGATGCAGTCAGTTCCGTGTCTTCGTAGACATCCCTGCGACCGGGGTTCCACCCGAGGTCGGCCGCGAGCCGCTTCTGTACCTCGTACGACGTGACATACTGGATGAACTTCGCCGCATCAGCCTTGTTGTCCGAGAATGTGGAGAGCGACACGTGCCACCCACCCAGCGTCGCGGCGCTCTGCTGGCCCTCGAAGTGCGGCAGGGGAGCCATGCCCACCTTGCCTTTCACCGGCGAGTCGTCGGCGTTGTGCAGGGCCCACGCATACGGCCAGTTGCGCTCGAAGACCGCGTCGCCCGCCTGGAACTGCGAGCGCACCTCATCCTCTTTCATGTCGGTGAACGTGTTGGGCGGCGAAATGCGGTCCACCTGGATGAACCGCACCATGGTGCTGAGCGCCCTGACATTCTGCGGGGAGGTAAGCACCGGCTCCCCGTTCTCACCGAGGAACCCGCCCCCTGCCGACAGGAACACTTCGAGCGCGTTGCACACCAGTCCCTCGTACTGCGCTCCCTGCCACACGTAGCCCCACAGGTCGCCGTTGCGCAGCCGCTCCCCGTTCTGCACCTTCAGCGCCATCTCACGAAGCTGGTCCCAGGTCTCGGGCGGCCCAGCGAAACCGTACTTGTTCAGCAGGTCGGTCCGGTAGTACAGCAGACCGCCGTCGACATACAGCGGCACACCCACCAGCTGACCCTCGTGGGTGTCGGCCAGCTTGATGATGCGCTCGAAGAACACGTTCTGGTCGATGCCGTGCGGCGCGAGCGGCTCGAGCCACCCGGAAGACGCCATCTGGCCGATCCACGCGACATCCATCAGCATCACATCCGGGTCCGCCTTCCTCCCGCGAAGCGCGACCAGGATCGACTGTTTGCGCTGCTCGGTCTGCGTGGTGGAGCGGAGCAGCTGCACCTCGGTGCCGGTTTCGGCCTCGAACTGCTCGGCCAGCGTCTCCCAGTAGGCCAGCTCGTTGGGCGTGCCGCCGACGTGAAATGTCAACGGCGTCTCTTTGGCGCACCCCGCAAGCAACACGAGTGCTGCCAGGGGAATCAGTCGGCGCATGGGCAACTCCTTCCATACTGTACTGTACATGCTGTGTTGAATGACAAAACTACACCATCGAGAGATCTCGATCAACAGATGCGCAAGTATTCGGCTTCTGGGGGCTTCGCGGGGTAGGGGGCAGGGGGGCGCAATGGCGTGCGAAGTCTGGTTGGCCCCCACCCGCGGAGTGCCGCTGCACCCCCGCCCTTCACTCGATGGCAGCAACCTGCCTGAGCAATCGCACAACCGATCTGCCGACAATCCTCGCTGAATCGCGGTGGTATCCGCCCGAAAGCACCATCGCGATGGGGATATGGCGCGACAGGCACGCGCTGAACACGGTGCTGTCGCGATCAATGATGCCTTCCTCGGTGACCGCAAGACCGCCGAGGCGGTCCTTCTCGTAGATATCGCTTCCCGCGTTGTAGATGACAAGCCCGGGAGTGAACTCGTCCAGCGCCTGCGGCAGCCAGGTGTCGAGCAGGTGACGGTAGCTGCGGTCGTCGGTGCCCGAGCGCATCGGGACCGGGTAGGTGACCAGGCGCTCAGCATCCCGGTCGGCGGGGTAGATGTCGGCGTTGTACTGATCGAGGATGGCGACACGTGGGTTACCGCCAAGGATACTCGACACCCCATTGCCCTGGTGCGCGTCGAGGTCGACCACGAGCACGCGCAGAGATGAATCCGCCCCGAGAACCGAGAGCACGGTCACAGGGATATCGGCGAACATGCAGAACCCCTCGCCCCCACCCGCCTTGGCGTGGTGGTACCCGCCGCCCAGGTTGATTGCCCACCCGTGCTGCAGAGCCAGTTGTGCCGCCAGCAGCGTTCCCCCGCCTGCAAGGCGCATGGGCTCGACGATACCGCGGCGCAGGACGCCTGGAGGCAGAATCCGAAGAGGGGGCATCTCCGCGACCTGCGCGATCGTCGCCGAGTGCTCCAGCGACACGAGGTACTCGGACGAGTGGACCGTGCGCAGCAGCGAATCGCTCAACGGCTCGGGCCGGTGGAACTGCGAGTTACACAGCCCGGCGTGCTTCAGCAGGTACCTGTGGATCGTGCCGAACTTGCGTGTGTCGAACGGGTGGAAATACTCGATACCGAGCACGGAAATGTCGTACCCTGGGGCGTAGACCAGGGGCAGCTTCTCCCCGCACGGCTTCTTCTCTGGTGTGGCAGCAAAAGCAGTCAAGAGCACCCCCATGCAGAGTGCGATAATGAGGTGCGCCCTTGCGGCAGGGATCGCAGCGGACATTGCGGCGTTGCCGGGCCGCAACTGCAGCGGAGAGCCCGGCACCCAGTGCCCCTGTCCGGGGTACTGCTCCGGGTGGCCGCCCACAGCATCACCCTTCGACATCTCCGCCCAGCATCTTCAGGAATTCGGCCTCGGTGAGCACCGGGACACCCAGGGTGCGCGCCTTGGCGAGCTTGGACCCTGCCTCTTCGCCGGCCACCACGTGGTGCGTCTTCTTGCTCACGCTTCCCGAAACCTTGCCGCCGCGCGCCTCGATACGGGCCTTGGCCTCCTCGCGCCCAAACGCGCTCAGCGTGCCGGTGAGCACGAAGGTCTTGCCGGCCATGGCCCCCTCGCTCTTCGGTTTCGGAAGGCCCGTCATGTTCACGCCGGCTTCGGCCAGGCGCTTGACAAGAGCGACAGTGGACGGGCGCGCGAAAAACTCGGCGACACTCGCGGCACTCTCGGGCCCGAATCCCTCGATACGCTCGAGCTGCTCGGCGCTGGTGTCGAACAGGTCCTGCAGTGATTCGACTTCGCGTGCGAGAAGTTTTGCCGCCTGGCTGCCGATATGGCGGATGCCCAGGCCGTGGAGCAGTCTGTCCAGGGGATTGCCCTTGGCCTTCTCGATCGACTCGACTACGTTCGCCGCCGACTTCTCTCCCATGCGGTCCAGTTCCGCCAGTTGCTCCTGCTTCAGGTAGAACAGGTCGGCCACGTCACGCACGAGAGCCCTGGCAAGGAGCTGTTCAATCAGCGCCGGACCCAGAGACTCGATGTTCATGGCGGCACGCGAGCAGAAATGCTCCAGAGACGCCTGCAGCTGTGCCGGGCAGGC
>CAZJJT010000079.1:11970-12271 GCA_964546395.1 uncultured Fibrobacterota bacterium | reverse complement strand
CTAGATGGTGGCTCAATATATTAGGCCGGTCCTGCGTGGCGCAATGCGATCGGGGTCGCTCTTCCCGCTCATCGAGAATGATATGCGTTCTCTTTCTGTGCGCTTACGCGTGTTGCGCCACTCATTTGCTGCCAGTCGATGCCAAGAACCCGCGTTGAGCGCCGAGCATCTGCTTTGCGCCACGGATTGCAGCGGAAATCCCGATGCCGCCCAATCGGGATTGGAGCGGAAAGCCGGGTGCCGTGGGCCTGCCGTGAGGCAGACCCGTCTACGGCAGGCGCCCAACACAACACGCTCTGGT
>CAZJJT010000079.1:7448-11960 GCA_964546395.1 uncultured Fibrobacterota bacterium | reverse complement strand
CTTCGCGCGGTGTTCTCCTTCACCACACCTTTCTGCGCCCCACCCTTCAGCCCCTTCACCTCGTAGGCCCCGGTCTTCAGGTTGACTCTCACGCTCACCGAGTCACCGAACACCGATTCCTGCTCGGACCCATCGGCTGACAGCAGGCGATGCGCGGTCAGCGGCATGAACGCGGTTTCCTTGATCGCTGCAAACAACCCCGGGTGCTCCGGGTAGTAGCCGTTGACACCCCAGAGCGCGGCCTCGAGCGGAGGTACACCCCAGTTGTTGAGCAGCACGCTGTCGTGGAAAACCAGGCTGAACAGGGGCAGCGGCGTTCCCGGGGTCTGCTTCGCGTGCGCCCCGTGGTTCACAATCGGCATCTTGATCGGCATCGAGTCGGAGAGCGGCACGCCCCAGTCAGTGGCACACTCGGAGGTGATAAGCCACCCCAGCGTGCGGTAGTAGTCGAATATCTCGTCGCGCACCTCCCGGCATTTCGTGCGGCTCACCGGGTGGCGCTGGTCGTAGCACTCCTCCAGCGGGATCGCG
Source organism: uncultured Fibrobacterota bacterium (assembly GCA_964546395.1). Taxonomy (GTDB): domain Bacteria; phylum Fibrobacterota; class Chitinivibrionia; order Chitinivibrionales; family CAZJJT01; genus CAZJJT01. The sequence goes on along the minus strand of CAZJJT010000079.1, from coordinate 11,429 downwards.
GTCAGCACGTCCTGGTAGGTAGCAGTGGGGTTCACATGCTGATCGATGAGCTGCTGCACACTCATCTTGACAAAGTCGAGCATGAGCGAGGGACACAGTATCGACTGGGTGCCGCCCGCCCAGTAGTGGTGCCGCGGAGAGTCGCGGCGAGAGTCCTTGCGCGTGCGGTCTTCGGAGAACCAGGGCGAACTCAGGAAGAAATCGCGGTACTGCTCGTGCAGACTGAACACGGCACCGTGCTTCGCGGCAATGCTGCTTATCTCCCGCATTCCGTCCCATCCCCCGAGTTCGGCCGATGGAGGACACGCTGCGGGGTGCATGTGGTCGTAGCCCGCCACCTGCCAGCCTCGCAAGTTGAAGAAGACGTTTTCGCCCTTGTGCTCCTGCGCGAACGCACTGAGCTTCCTGGCGATGTCGGCGAACGAGTTGAACGTCCGATCGATCTTCTTCGGGTGCAGGTGCTGGCACAGCGCCATGACACTCAGGTACGCCGCCCCGGGCACCTTCGCCATCTGCGGCTTCTCGAGCAGCTTCTCTTCGATGCTGCGCCAGCGGCCGATGCGCGTGCAGTACTCACGGTAGTGGAGCGCGAGGGCCATGTGGTCGGCCTGTGCGAAAAACCGGTAGCGCATGCGGCGCTCGTAGCGGAACGCCTCGAACGAGGTCAGCCAGAACGGCGCGATACGTGTGGGGCCGCCGGCGGGGTGCGCGAAGTCGAAACAGGCATCATCGGCGGTCTCGATGATCGCGGCGTACGCTGCCCCCCCTTCGTCGACATGCCCCCACCACGGTCCGGAGCAGCCGTTCCAGTTCCAGGGCGAGAAGGTTCCCACCACGTGCTCGCCGGTCAGGTCCATGTCCAGGTTGCCGGGCATGAGCACACCGGTAATGAGCGGCAGAACCGTACCGGCCTTGCCCGACGAGGAGTGCTTGAACGACCGGGGGTAGTGGACTTCGCGAACCCAGGTATCGGCAGTGTAGCCGGGATCTTCGTGGGGACGGACGCTGACAACGAGGTCAGGCGCTTCGTCGGCCACAAGCACGCGCACCCGCACGTTGTACACCTGCCACGCGTCGAGCGGAACCGCCATGAGTTCGACACCGCGGTATGCCCCTTCGCGCACCTCACGCCACTTCTCGAGCTGAAGGTCGGCGAGCGGCTTGTGCATCTGGTCGACACGGTCAAGAACCATCCCGGCAGGGCGACCGGCTTTCTGGATGATAAACCCGGTGGTCTCGGGCTCCATCTCCCAGCGCTTGCCGGATTTCTTGTCGGTGACGCTGAGCGCGAGCTGGTCGGCTTTCAGAACGACCAGAAGGTGGTCTGTTTCGAGCTCCCACGTCCGTGATGCGCCTTCACCACTGAAACGGATGGCCATGGTCCCTCCCTGTTATGCGGCTGTTGCCACGCCCTGCCCGTCAAGAAGGCTGCTGTAGCATGCGTCGCGAGCGGTGAGTGGAAGGTCGATGCGGGCACGTTGCCGGCTCGACTCGTAGATTGCAAATATCACTTCGGTGGCATGGACAGCGTTGGTGACCGAGAGCGAGGGCTCCGCAACACCGTCCAGCCCCTTCAGCAGGTCTTGGCACAGCGCAGGCGCCAGGTCGCGGCCCTCGTTGCCCTTCGGCTCCTTCTCGAACCGCTCCTCGCGCACCGGCCCGCCGTACGGAAGCACGCGGAGCGTGTCATACCAGCCCGGCATGTCGAGGACACCACCGGAGCACTGCACACGGATACCGGTGCCCTGTGGGTGCCCGTGGCCCTCACCGCAGTGCACGAGCCCGTGCGCCCCGTTGGCGAAGCGAAACGAACCCACGGCGGCATACTCGCAGGGCACACTGAACCACGCCTTCGACTGGCGCGTGTCAACCTGGCCGAACACCCACGAAGCAGGCGTGTCGCCGTTGAGCATGAACATCAGGTCGAGGTAGTGCGACCCCATGTCAAGCAGGTGCATGTGCACCCACGCTTCGAGCCGCTCTGGTGTCCCGAGTTCCCCGCTGTCAAGCACAGCCTTTGCATTCTGGAATATCGGCAGGAACCGCCGCTGGTGCCCGAACGTAAGCTGCATGCCGCTGTCGCGCGCAGCCTGCACCATGTCGAGCGCTTCGCCCCAGGTGGGCGCCATTGGTTTCTCGCGATGAACCGCCCGAATGCCGGCCTCGGCGCAGTCGCGCACCGCCTGCAGGTGCAGCTGGGGCCACAGGCATACGCTGACCAGGTCAGGCTTCTGCTCCGACAGCATCTGCCGATAGTCGTCGTACACGGCCGCCTGCAGGCCGTTGTCGGCCGCGAACTTCTCGGCGCCTGCACGGTTGATATCTGCCAGGGCTGCGATGTTCAGCCTGGCGTTGGCCTTGTAGATGCTTGCGTGGAGCCTGGCGATCCGGCCGCAGCCGATGAACGCCACGCGATACTCTGTTGCCACAGTCGTCCCTCGCTCCTCTGCACCACCCGGGAAGTCTCTGCTCACAGACGCGGATGCGGCGCAGTGTGATTACTCGTGTAATCAAAAATACAACCGTGGGAGGGGTGTGTCAATGGGAGCACGAAAGTTGTATCTTGCATCTTCCCATGACCGTGGAAACGCCTGCAATCACCGCCGATCCGGAAGCACCCCGCCTTGCCCGGTTCGCCTATGCGCGGGTTCTGAGGGTCCTCGTACCCGCGGTGTTCGGGCTGTGTGCCCTGGCCTTCCTGGTCTATGTCGCCGCACTTGTCAAGCCGCTCGTGCCCTTGGGCCAATCACACCGTATCTGGTCGATGAGTGCGGGCGAGGCCCTGCGGGCCCAGGGGCTGCACGCTGGTTGGGGGTGGCTCAAGAACTGGCGTTTTTCCGACACGTTCTGCCTCGCGGCCCTGGGCCTGTTGACCGTGATCACTCCCCTCGCCTGCGCGGCAGCCACGATACAGTACCTGCGCAGGCGCGAGTGGGTGCTCGCGGTTGTCGCGCTTGCCCAGTTCGCCCTGTTGGCCTTCGTGCTGAGCGGCCAGGTGGTGGCCCGGTGAAACCCGTGCGCCTGCTTCCGTGGGTCTTCTCCGTCGTCCTCCTCCTGTCCGTGGGTGCAGCAGCCGCACAGACGGGCCTCCCGGACAGTACCGCGGGAGGTGGCCTGCCTGCCATGTACTGGGCAGTGCTCCTGTTCCTGTTCTGTTTCGGCATCGGAATACTTGCTGTGCTGGCAGGGGTCGGCGGCGGAGTGCTGTTCGTGCCATTGGTGGGAACCCTGTTCCCTTTTCACATGGACTTCGTCCGGGGCGCATCCCTGTTCGTCGCACTCGCGGGGGCGTTGAGTTCGAGTGGCAGGTTCCTGGTGCAGGGCCTGACCTTCCCCCGGCTGATTCTGCCCCTCTCGCTGGTGGCGTCCGTGAGTGCCATTGCCGGCGCGATGGTGGGCCTGTCGCTCCCGGAGTCGCTTCTGCGGGTATTGCTGGGGGTCACGATGGTTGCGATCTGTCTGGTCATGCTCAGGTCGAAGCGGTCGGACTACCCCGAGACTGGACCAGCGGATGGGGTCACTCGCATGCTGGGCATCAGTGGCTCGTACCACGAGCCCTCGACCGACCACGTAGTCGAGTGGCACCCGCACCGCATGTCCCTGACCATCGTGCTGTTCATCGGCATCGGGTTTATCGCCGGGCTTTTCGGCCTGGGTGCCGGATGGGCCAGTGTGCCGGTTCTCAACCTGGTCATGGGCGCGCCGTTGAAAGCTGCGGTTGCCAGCAGCCTCTTCATCATCTCGATCAGCAACACCCCACCGGCAGTGGTCTACCTCAACTCCGGCGCCGTACTGCCAATCATCACGCTTCCCTCGGTACTGGGAATGATGCTGGGTTCGAAGGTGGGCACTCGCATCATGTCCCGCACGCACCCCAAGGTGGTCCGCAGGTTCGTCATTTCGCTATTGGCAGTTGCGGGTCTCGTAAGTCTGCTGAAGGGGCTGGGAGCCATTTGATTGCAGATTGCAGATTGCAGATTG
>CAZJJT010000079.1:0-7348 GCA_964546395.1 uncultured Fibrobacterota bacterium | reverse complement strand
GATTGCAGATTGATGATTGCAGATTGCAGATTGCAGATTGCGGAGCGTTTCTACCACACCTGGCGCAGCAGCCCCGCGTCCCTGAATCGGTAGTACATCACGTCGCGGTCGACCATGAACCGCCGGGCCAGTTCCTCGTAGTCGCGGCACTCCCTGAACGCCTCCTTCAGCACCGTCATCGGCACCAGGAACTCGGCGGCAAACGCGTTGGCCTCACGCTCGAGTATCAGGTCCTGCCGTCCCTCGATGGGGAACACGAAATGCGGATGCTCGAGTACCACGTGTCCGATCTCATGCGCGATGGAGAACCGTTGTCGTGGTGCCGGAAGCGCGGTGTTCACACCGATACTCCTGTCTTCGATGTCGACGATGGCGGACACGCCCTGGGGAAGCAGCGTGAGCTCACAGACCACGAAGCCGGGCAGGGCACATTCGGCCGCGGCCACGATGTCCCGCGGCCACCCGTCACCGAGCCCTTCTCCGCACCGCCGAAGGGCTTTGCGCGCCATCTGGCGGCAATACGCCACCCGCGGCTTGTCTAGTCGGCGCTCATGCACCGGCGTATCTCCCCCAGCAGACCGCTGAGCCTTCGGTCTCCGCTGCCCGCGGTGCGACGTGCAGCGGACTTCATGCGCAGCTCGCCGAAGGCATCCGCCAGCTCGGCCGCGTACCCGGGTGGCGCTTTCTGCCTGATCTTCGATCGTGCGAATTTGGCATGGTCGCCCACCGCTTGCGTGGCATACTGACGGAAGCTGCTGAGAACGGTGGCCTCAACCGCCTCGTACCCCAGCCGCAGAGTCCCGCCCAGCTTCGCCCACTGCTCAGCCCGGAGCACATACGGAGGAACCCGCCCTGTCACCACCTGCTTCCACAGGACCGCGCTCACCCCTGCGGCTTCCCGCATGCGCCGTTCCTGCATCCCCAACGCTTCCCGCGCAACGCGCACGAGAGACACCAGCGACGTAGGCAGGTGCGTGCCGCACTGGTAGCCGGCCATGGTGCGTGCGGCAGCTGCGCGCGCCACGAACGTGTCCTCGTCAATCGCCTCTCCACCCGTCTTCACCTCCCGCCCGAGCGACACTCCGAACTCGGCCAGATGCTCAGGCGCAGCGGGCAACAGCTCCTTCAGCGAACGTTTCATGACTCACCTCTGCGAACTCCCCCTGATTCCAGGGCCCCAAGGTACAGCCGCGCAAATTTCTTCTTGGCCCGCAGGAAATACGTGCGGGCTGCGTTTTCCTTCAGTCCCAGCTCGTCGGCAATCGTACAGTACGCGGTCCCATCCGCCCGCATCACCAGCAGTTTTCGGTCCATCTCGCTCAACTGCTCGAGTACCCCGACCACCGTCTCGTCAGTCACCACCTCGCCGTCATATCGCTCCGGCAGATCTACCAGCAGTTCCTCGTTGTCATCCACAGACGCTGACCTTCGCTGTGCCTTGCCGGCGTTGCTCCGCACGTAGTCGAGCGCCGTGGTGCGGGCAGCCTTATACAGCCACGACACGAACTGCGCCTCATGGCCGAAATGCGGCTTTGCCCGTCCCTGCACCAGTTTCAGCAGTGCCCGGCATGCCAGCTCCTCGGCGATATCTGCCGGTATAGGCCGGTACTCGCGCCCGATGAACCGCGCCAGGGGTTCGAAGTACTGCCGGTAGATCCCCCGCCAGTACTCCTCGCCGCCGGTGGCGATTGCCTCGTTTATCTGCCCGATATCCATGCAGGTGTCGTTCGCGTGCACTGTGTGTTGTAACGGAACCGCGCAACATGTACCTCACCCCCCCACCACAGCTACTGCAGGACCACCACCAGTCTCGACCCCGCCCTCAACCTCAGCTCTCTGCCAAAGCTCAGCACCACCTCGCCCTCACCCACTTCGGCCGCGCCGTTAACCCGCTTGCCGTTCAGGGTCACTATCGCCTTTCTCATGCCTTTGGGGGCCCTGAGCCTCAGTGACTTGAGCGAGAGAGCACCGTCTTCGACCTCAATCTCAACCTTGCCCTTGCTCTTCCCCACCTCGTACGTCATCCGCCCCATCATCTGGGCCGTGATCAGCGCGCCACGGTAGGGGGCACTGTCAGCCGGCTTGATCGTCAGCGCCTTGCGGTACCCATCCACATCGATACCCAGCCGTGCCGCGTACGCTCCCCAGATCGAGAGCGGGCGGGCGTAGTGGTTGTTGCACTCCGCGTGGTCGAACCGCATGCCTTCGCGAATGTGTCGCTCGTAGACCAGCTCGATTACCCGGTCGCCTTCCTTCACCATACCCGCCGCGTAGCACATCAGCGCAAAGAAGTACTCGCTGCCCGTCCAGGGGGTCTGCCACTGCATGAACGGCCACTGGTCGAGGTAGTGCTCGTCGGGATAGGTGCCGTTCACCAGGCAGAAGTTCTCCTCCTGGATGTTCTTCTCGTAGACCAGCCTCAACTGCCGGCGTACGCGGTCGGGATCGAGAAATGCCCCCAGTCCCATCACCGCCGCCGTACCGTTGCCGTTCAGAAGGTCGCTCATCAGACCCGTATCCCGCAACTCCACGTAGTTCTTCTCACGATGGCAGGCACACCCGGGGCCGCAGGTCTCGGGCTCAGGCGGCATGCACTCAGCCGGCGGCTTGACCGGATCGAACAACTTGTGCTCCCCTCGCACGTCATCGCCCGGCTTCCACCCTTTCTGCCGACGCCCGTAGAACAGCAGGTACTGCCGGCCGTTCCACAGGTACTTCTCAAACCCCTCCCGGCCGCGCTCGAACTCCACGCGCGCCCACGCCGCCGCGTCGTCTTCCCCCAGCACCAGCGCCATGTCCTCCACTGCCCGAAGCGCCGCAAGGTACACACCCGCCATGTACCCGACCACACCCACCATGTTCCAGTGATCGTAGGTGATGCCGCCCTGGATGAACGGCAGTCCGATACCGTAGAAATCCATGCCTGCCACCAGTTCCATGGCCCGCTTCGCCACGGGGAAACAACTGCGCATGGTGTGTGTGTCACCGGCCCACTTGGTGTCGCGGTACAGCTGCAGCGTGTACTGGCAGCACACGTCCCACCGGCTGTACCCCCCATGTCCGTCACCTCCCGCCTCGACCTCCTCAACGGTCCCCGGCAGCCCGTGGTGAATCTTACCGTTCTTCGGATGTGCCAGCTTTGCCGCCATCTGGTCTATCGTTCTGCGCAGCTCCGGGAACAGCGTGGCCAGGGCATACGACGAGTAGTGGTCGACATCCACGGTGTTGAACGCACAGCACCCGTGCCCTTCCTGCACACCCACCCGACCGTCGCTGATATACTGCGAACTCTTGGTGAGTGTGGAAAGCTGATCGAGCAGGCTCAGACGCAGTGTCACGGGCAGCGAGGACTCGAGCAGCAGCTCCGGGAGCAGCCTTGAGCGTTTCAGCAGGCTGGTCCGGTTGGCCGCCTGGTACTGCGCGACCTCGGCCGCGCCGCCGAACCAGTTGGCATACACATGCTTCACGGGCGTACCAAGGGCACTGGTGTAGTTGGGGAAGAACCACGAAAGCCCCAGGTTCATCTCAGCGGTCTGCCTGGGCCTCAGCTTCTGCTGCACGCACAACCACCCCTTGTTGGGCGCCCGCGGGCTGGCTTCAGCGTTGATCTCTTCGTACTTCAGGGTATCGGGCATGATCGGACCATCGAGTGCGCCCTTGATATGGATTGGCCAGATCAGGTTCTGCATGTACGGATTGGCGGCGATTTGCGTGATCCGCTGGCCGGGGTTCCTCGCAGCCCAGATGCACATGTCGCCTGAGGTGTCATGCTCAGGGTGCGCGGTGCTGCCCCGCATGTCCACCAGGTGCAGTTTCCCCACCACCTTCTTCTCGTGCTCCTGCACGCACTTCGGGGCCGCATACCCCGCCAGGTTCTGCTGCTGCCACACCAGCGACACGTCGAACTGGCGGTTCGTAGTGTTGGTAAGCGAAAAATCGAAGTAGCAGCCGGGGATCGAGGAGTTCTTCGCGTCACGCGGCACGAAGCTGGTCCAGGCAGTCAGCCTGATCCGCACCGGCAGTTCCGGGTCCACATACGTGAGCCGGGCGAACGGGTACTCGGCCGTGTAGTGCACCTCGGGGAACGACTTGATGAAGAAGTACTTGTGGACCCGCCAGAAATGGGAGGCAGTGCCACAGGCGTACCCGTTGCCGGTAAACAGCCAGCGGTACACCGGGCGCTTGCCTTTCTCGGCGATACGCACGAACCAGTCGGCATCCATCACGGCCGGCTGGACTGGCGGCGGTGCGTCGTGGCGCTCGTACCCCGCCCACGGCCGCGAGTTGACCATGTTCCAGAACCGCAGGCGGCCATCGGGCCAGATCTCAACGCCTCCGGCACCAATACCCCCAAGGTTTATCCCGCTCTCGTTCTTCCCGGTTTCCCGAATCGTGCCCAGTGCCACTCCGTTTCCGCCACGCTTCGCTGCCATCCCGATCTCCTCCATGCTGCCCAGGTAGTAGTCCCGTCTCTATCTCAATCTCTGTCTCAATCCTGAACCCTCACGCCAGTTCCAACGCTGTTTTGCCAAGGAAGCGATCAGGGTTGTGATTGAGATAGAGATTGAGATTATCAACTGCGTTTCATCCTCCCACTACTGCCACTTCACCGTCAACACCTTTCCCGCATCAACTTCAACTCTCTTGGACAACACAAACGCCGTACCTCCCGCACGCTTCTTCACCGTACACTCAACCGTGCGCCCGCTGAGTGTCACCGTCGCCTTCCGCGCCGTCACCCCGCGCAGCAGCAGCGTGCGCAGCGAAAGCACCCCCTCGGCCACATCAATCCGAAGCGTCTTCGGGCCGCAACACCGTGCCGTGCCCCACGCGGTGGACGTGTTCAGCACCGCCTGCCACTTCCCGCTGCGGGGGCGCAGCGCCAGCACGCCCGCCGTCTCATCGACCGAGAAGCCGCACCAGGCGAGGTACAGCGCCCACGAACTCAACGCGCGGTAGTAATGCTCGCCGCACTCGATATGGTCGAACCGCAGACCTGTGCGCTCGTGGCGCTCCCACACGTTGCGCGCAATCGCCAGCGATTCCTTCTCCATCCCCATCAGCATCAGGTGCGCCGCGACGGCATACTCCACACCGGTCCAGGGCATGTTGGCCTGGTCGGCGGTGTGCCGTCCGATGTGCACCGCACCGCCCTTCGGCCAGGCACAGTTCGAGAGGTACCCGTGCGCCGGGTTGGTACAGTGTTTCACCACCGCTGTCAGCGCCCTGCGTACCCGCGCATCCCTCAGGAGCCCCTCACCGGTACTCTGACGCACGAACCAGTCGGCATTGAGCTGATCGGCCATCACCCCTTCGTTGTCCCTGCCGCTGTGCGAGTCGTGACTCAGCCGGTACCATGACCCGTTCCACAGCTGCTGTTCGAGCTTCGGCAGGACCTCGCGCAGGGCCGAGCGGTACTGCTCCGCTTCCTCGGCGTGACCCAGTTGCTCGCCCAGGTGTGCCGCTGCCTGGAGCGCACCTGCGTAGAGCAGACCCACGAAGGCGGATGTCCCCTTGAGCGGGAACTGGTCGTAGGTCTGGTCGGGTCCGGTGTTGTTCGGCAGCCCGTCACCGTCACTGTCGAAGTTCCGGAAGAACGCAATCGAGTCCACCACCGTCCCCCACATCTCCGCCGCATACCCCAGGTCGCCTGTCCACAGCATGTCTCGCCACACGAGCAGGATGAACTGCGGGATCAGGTCGATGCGGCCACGCTCATCCGTGTCACAGCACCCAAACGTCCCCGGCATCATGTGCGGTATCTTGCCCCGCTCGCGCATGGCCGCGACCGTCAGGCGCATCTGGCTCTTCTGGATCTCCGGGAAGAGCAACGCGATGGGAAACGAGGCATAGTGCGTGATATCGGTGGTCTGCAGCCCGCAGCACCCCAGGCCCTCCCAGATACCGAACCGGTCGCGCTCGTCCCACCACGATGACTTGACGAGGGTAGTGAGCTGCGCATTGATTGCTCGCAGAAGCCAGTTGGGAAGCGTGGAGGAGAAGAACGCGTCGGTGAACGCCCGCGTACGCGCACGCAGCGATTCGTGACCTTCGGCCCCGTAGGTGAACACGTCGGTGGCGTTGTTGAACCAGGCGGCATAGCGGTGGCCGATGCGCTCGCCCGTGCGCTGGTAGCCGCCGTAGTCACGTTCCCACATGTTCGGGAAGTGCCACGACAGGGATGCGTTGAACGTTGCGCGCGACGAGGCCCGGATGCTCTGCGTCTGGCACAGAAACGCATGCGGCAGCCCCGCACGCCGCCGGGCGTCTCGTTCAGCGCCCATGTTGCCCACGGCGCCCGCGTACCCACCATGGTCCACATTGTCGAGCGCGCCCGTGAGCCGCAGCGGCTCCCACAGATCGCGGTCGGTGCGCGGGTGCGCGGCCCACGTGTACGCTGTCTCCGCACCGCCGAACGCACCAATCACCAGGGAGCCGTTGCAGCCAAGGTGCGGCTCCACCCCTTCGCGCGTGAGCGTCAACCACCCCTTCGAACCGTCCGTATTGAACTCCACATGCGAAAGCTTGTCCGGCTCGCAGTAGCCGCTCAGGTTGCGCATCTGGTGCACGATGGAGACGCACACCTTCTGGCGGGTACGGTTGCGGACAGAGAACCGGAAGAACGCGGTGGGGATTGCCGAGTGTTTGGGATCCAGCGGGACAAACGGGCTGAACGCCTCCAGCTCCACATCGACGGGCATGTCCGAGAAGCGATACCGGAGGCGGGTGAACGGGAAACGCGCGTCAGCGTCGATCGCAGTCGCGTGCTCCACGAAGGGCGCATGGTAGGGGTTGTTGAGGATGCCGCTGTACGGTGGGACCAACCCGAGGACCGCGCTTCGGTTGATGCCGGCACCCGTCACCTGCATCGCGAAGAACGAGATGTCCTGCTCCCGCATGCCGGGCTCGGTTGACGGGACCACCAGGTCGGGTCCGGCCCCCCAGGGCCCGTTGTTCATGATCTGCCATTCGTGGAAGTAGCCGTCGCTGCGCAGCTCCACGCTTCCCGTGCCCAGCCCGCCAAGGGGGACTCCGCTGTGGCGCAATCCCGCGCCGGTCACCTTTGCCGATCTCGTTTTCCGTGTTGCTGCCATGTCTGTTCCTTCCGTTTGCCACCTGCGCATGCGTCGAGGCGTGAATTTACCTGTCGCATCTATTGTGTGCCACCTGCTCCAAGCCTGCCAGAGGGATCGCGGCGCCGCACGGCGCCGCCACCACACGGGGCGTTGCGGGAGTGTAAGGGCCGTGCCACGCAAGGCGTGGCGCATCGCCGAACACCCCGCTGAGGGGGGTGCGCCTTCAGACACCGCGTCCGGCAGCGGCGGGGGGCTGGTACAGCATGACCGAC
>CAZJJT010000078.1:0-12435 GCA_964546395.1 uncultured Fibrobacterota bacterium | reverse complement strand
TGGAACTGCCGTCGCTCATTGGATAAAAGGTACTCCGGGGATAACAGGCTGATCGCGCCCGAGAGTTCATATCGACGGCGCGGTTTGGCACCTCGATGTCGGCTCATCGCATCCTGGGGCTGAAGAAGGTCCCAAGGGTTTGGCTGTTCGCCAATTAAAGCGGTACGTGAGCTGGGTTCAGAACGTCGTGAGACAGTTCGGTCCCTATCTTCTGCGGGCGTACGATACTTGAGAGGGGCTATTCTTAGTACGAGAGGACCGGAATGGACGTACCTCTAGTGTACCAGTTGTCTCGCCAGAGGCACCGCTGGGTAGCTATGTACGGCATGGATAACCGCTGAAAGCATCTAAGTGGGAAGCCATCCTCAAGATGAAGTATCGCGTGGGGGCAACCCCCCTGAAGGATCCTTGAAGACTACAAGGTTGATAGGTCACAGGTGTAAGCACAGCAATGTGTTGAGCCGAGTGATACTAATAATCCGTGCGGCTTGGATTTTATCCGCGTTTCAACGAACGATGTGCCTCATCAGCAGCAGCGACTGGATTGTGACAACAATCCTGGCGTGCATTGCGTAGGGGAAACACCCGTTCCCATCTCGAACACGGAAGTTAAGCCCTATTGCGCCGATGGTACTGCATGGGAGACTGTGTGGGAGAGTAGGTACTCGCCAGGAACTTTTTCGAAGGCCCCTGTCCTCAAGGACTGGGGCCTTCCTGTTTCCAGCCCGCACGTGCGACATGCCCTCCCCCTCTCGGCAATCCCCGGCGGCATGTCATAGATTATTGTTGTGCACGGGAACCCACTGTAGTACGAGTACGACCATGTCTACAGCACGCACCATGACACTCCGTACCGACATTGTCCGGCGGTTCGCGAACACGTTGTCGCGTTGCATCGGCACGGGCTGTCTGGCAGCTGCAGTCGGGCTGCTCTGCCTCTGCAGCCGCGACAACGGCACCGGGCCAGGCGGCAGCGATGCTCTCCTGCCCCCCAGTGGACTCCAGGCGACATACGACGGTACCCATGTGCTCCTTACCTGGACCGCGCCGCTCCGCATCCCCGATTGCTACCGCATCTTCCGCACGATGGTGCTCGACTCCCTCGGCCGTCCCGACTCGGCTGCGCTGGCCGCACAGGATGCCAGGTGTCTCGTCCCGGCAGACTCGACACGGTTCTACGACGTGCCGGGAATCGCCAACGGCACCTACTACTACGCAATCGCTTCGGTCGTGATTGACAATGGAGACACTGTGGTCTCGGCCCTGTCCCCGGCGTGGCCGGCGCTCGTGTCGTGCACCGTGGGGTCGCGTGTGGTGTTCTGGATCGACTGCGGAGGTCCCTATGCCGTGCGGCGTGCCTGCACGCTTACTGTCGCAGACCCCGACACGACCGTTGCACGGGTGCGGTTCACGCAGCTGTTCCAGAAAGCGGTTGTCGTAGGGGGCGACACGGTTTCGGTGGTCGACACCCAGCCGGTGCCCATAGCGGGCGACACCACGGAACAGATCCGCGGTATGCTCACCACCGACTGGTACCGCAGCGACAATATCACACCGGCGGTCTACGACACCGTGCTCATCCCGCTGTTCGACGAGCCCGACCCGGACAATCCCACGCGGGAGCACGCACTGGGCACCGTCGGCGAAGGCAGGTGGGGATGGCGGCTGTCGCGCCGGTTGGGGCGGAAGTACGCAGCTGCCGAGATAGTCTATCGCGACAGCACCCGTGACACGGTGCGAAGCTGGGTGCACACCGCCCCCAGGCTGAAGGTGCTGGAAGCCGTCGGGCCGGGCTTCGTCGATGGGGGTTCTTGGTTTTGCTGGCACTTCTCACCGCTCACGTTCTGTGTGCCGCTGGAACGCTCGGAGGGGATGCTGCCGCGTGTCGAGTACTGGGCGCTGGTGTGTTCGCGCTACGCCGAGATCGGTCCCGGGGACTTCCGCCGCAAGGGCTGGTATGCCACTGCGCCGATGGTGTGCCATCTGGACTCCATGGCGCAGGGGATGGATACTGTGCCGATTGCGCTCTCTCTGGATACCTCCCTGGAACTCGGCCGCAAGACGCTCGCTGTCCTCAAGAACGGCAATGGCTCGAGTATCGCCCCCGATCTCGACAGCTCCTACGCCTGGAACCGAAGGCTGTTCGACAGCCTGACCACCACCGAAGCGGAGAAGTTCGGCAGGAAGCAGTTCGTGTTCTTCGTGCGTGTCATCGATACCGCATTTGCCGACACGGTGGTGACATCCTCTGACTACGGTCTGTTCACGGTGTGGTGGTCGCCGTACCCTGCCACCATGGTGCTCAACACCACGGTGCAGAACCCCGACCATCTCGGCAACGACAGCGTGGTGGAAGGCGTGTTCGGCTTCGCGCTTGGCCAGGATCCCTCACTGCTGCACCGGGCGCGGCTGCGCACCGAGGGCGTGGAGCTGGTGGTTGCACCGAAACCCTTGAGCATGACATGGAGCCCGGCAACCACGCCGTCGCTGGTCACCGTTGCGCAGCTGCAGGCGTGGGCCTACGCGCGCATACCGTTTCCGGTCGACACGGCCGACACGGTGCTGAGCGGTGTGCGCTGGGATGCAATCGACCCCGGCGGCTGGCCTGCCGGGGAGTACCTGATGGCGGTGGTGGTGCGCGACCAGTATGACCGGGAGCGGTTCGCGCGCGTGTCTCAGGCAAAGGGGACGAACCCGTGGCGGGTGTTCTACCAGCCGCATTGAGAGGTGCTGACAGGTGACACGGTTCAGGCGACAGACCGGTGCGTGGATAGCGATCCTGGTACTGGCCGTGACGGCCGCTGCACAGGACATCGATCTGTCCGGACGCGTGCTCGATGACTCGGGCAGGGGACTTGCCGGAGCCACCGTGGAACTGCTCGCGCAGCACCTGGAGACGCAGACGGACTCATCAGGGTCGTGGCAGATCACGCAGATGGGTGTGCGCTCTGCGGTCACGGAACGTGGGGCTGTGCCCCGCGTCAGTGTCCGGAACGGGCGCCTGCTGGTGGACGTGACTGGCGGGACACGTGCGGTGCGGGTGGACGTATTCGATGCGGCCGGGAGACGCTGCGCGACGCCGGTGCGCGCGGCGCTGGGCCAGGGCATGCACGCGCTGGCGCTCCCCACCGGCTCTGCGGCGGACGCAGTCAACATTATCCGGGTGCGTGTGGGCGAGACGGTGTCGCTGGTCCGGTGTGTGTCACCGGCCCAGGCGGGCGCTGGCGTTGTGCAGACGGAGCGAGCACCCATGCGCTCCGCGGCCGTGGAGCAGCGGGCCGGGCCGGTGGACACGCTGCGGGTGTCGCTCGACGGCTACGTGCCGCGCCAGGTCCTGCTCAGCAGCTACCTGCAGACACTGGTGGTGCACCTCTCGCCTGAGGGCGAGCTGGTGTTCAGGATCAACGACGGCGACCGGTACACCGTGGTCGACACGTGCCGGCTGCGCGTTGTCGACCGCACCGCCCAGGTGGTCGGCGTGCGGTTCACCGACAGCCTGTCGAACGGTACGCCGGTGTTCGGGGTGAGCACTGCACGGAACGTGGACTCGGTCTGTTCGGTGGCCGACAGCGCGGCGCAGCGCGCGTGGGTCCTGTGCCCCGGCGCGGAGCGGAAGACGGTCTGGGCCGAGTGTACACGCACCGACAGCACGACCGACACTCTCTCTGACGATATCGATGTCGCTCCGTACAGCGTCTCTATCACGTTCCGCAGCGACACGGTGGGGGGACTTCCCTCGCTGCGCCAGACCGACAGCGGCTACTCCGTTCTGCAGCAGCGGTGGCTTGCCTCGTACGTGACCTGGCGGCCGTGGTTCGATTTCTCTGTGGCCGTCGACGGTGATCCGAGTTTTTCCCGCCATTTCGAGTACTGCGTCGCGTTCCCGGCGGCCGACCAACCCATCCTGAGCGGGTTCCCGGTGCTTCGCTCGGCCTGGAAACGCGATTCACTAACCGCTGAAGGGCCGTTGCACGACACGACACATACATATCGCATCCGGTTCAGTCCCGACTCGGCGGGTGCAGTCTTCGACTCGCTGTACCGTGACTATGGGTTCGAGGAGGTATCGTGGCTGTATTCGGCCGATGGTGCGCTGGCGCATATGAAGGTGCTGAAGGAGATGTCGAGCCGCAACACGTACGACAACGGGCGCAAGGAGCTGGCGCTGGTTCTGCGGCTTACGGGACGGTACTTCGGGGAGAGCCGTGTCGTGATCATGTCGGGGCGGATGCGGCACGATGTCGGGTTCATGAGCTACGTCGATTTCTATCCGCCTATGGTGTGGCGGGACTCGTGGGAGTACGAGTTTCCGTTCGACGGGGACACGATCGAGGGACCGTTCACGGTGAACCTGAACACTGCTGCCGACCCGTGCCCCGTTCCGTTTGAGGCGACGCGCGGCCATGTGTGCGACAGGGGGGGTGCAGATGTGGTCGCAATCGATCTGTACCTGGCGGAGATGACCGACTCGATGGCGGCGGCGTGGGTACCGGATACGAGTTGCTACCAGGTCACCATGGACCAACTGCTGGCGCTTCCGCACCGGAGCTTCCCGGCCCGGCCGTTTGCCCCGTCTGAGCGGGTGTGTCCGGTGTCGTGGCCTGAGATAGACCCGACCGACTGGTACGACGGGTTCTACCTGGTGGCGATCGTGACTTCAGACTGCTACGGCAACCATGGCATCGCGCCGTACTTCGACTTGTATGCTGTTACGAACAGACAGGAAAACACCAATCCCCAGCACTGGCGTATCGTGACCAACAACCATGCGTACGAATAGCGCGCAATGCCTGCTGATCGGTCTGCTGTCGACCGTGCCGCTGGGTGCGGTCCGGGCGCAGGCGATCGATGTGCGCGGCACGGTGCGGAATGCCGCGGATGCGCCGGTGGCCGGCGCGACGGTTACGCTCGTGCACCAGGGACTCTGGACCACAACCGACACCGGGGGAATATTCAGGATCGACGGTTCGGGTGTGCGGCGGCAGGTGGATGTGCGCATTGCGGGAGCGCCGCATGTGGAACGCGGGCGCCTGCTGTTCGGGGTTGGACTTACCGGCCCGGTGGAAGTGGTGGTGTACGATGCAGCCGGGAGGGTGTGCGGCACACTTCTGGATGCTGTGCTTGGGCCGGGTGCGTACGCGGTGCCGCTGCCCGAGTCGCCGCCGGCTCTGCGGGTGCTGCGTGTTGTTGCCGACGGCAGGCGCTGGACCATCTGTCATGCGGGGGTTGAGCGGATACAGTCATCGGGCTCGGCGCGGCCTGCCGCTGCCGCGAGTGCCGTGTGTGCGGGAGAGGTCGACAGCCTGACTGTCTCGAAGCCCGGCTATCGCACGGCGCGGCTGGCCGTGGCGGCGTACGCGTGCACCGTCGATGTGGTGCTCGAGCGAGTGGTGATCGTTTCGTTCAGTATCAACCGCGGCGCGACATACGTCGTGACTCCGTCATGCTCCCTCACGGTCGTCGACTCCGCGCGTGCACTTGCCTCGGTCCGTTTCACCCAGCAGGGAGACAGCGTGCCGGCATTCGACGCAGGTGACTCACTGAACAGTGTGCGCAGCATCACCGCCGGAAGCGCTTCGGTGAACCTTCTCCCGTGGGTGCTGCCTTTGGGCGGCGGCGCGAAGCGCGTGTGGGCGGAAATCACCTGGCAGGACAGCAGTCGACGGGTCGACACGCTGGCCACATCGGTGGCAATCGCGCCGTGGGACGTGCGGTTCAGCGTGCGCAACGCACCGGTGGCCGAGTTGTCGTGGGACAGTGTGGTACCCACCGCCCCTGCATCCTTCTACTACCCGCGACTGACCGGACCGTCCGAGGCATACGTTACCCACGAGTCACAGCTGCTCTACACGCATGTCCCGGTGATGGAGCACTACTACTTCGGCACCACGGTTCTCGATTTCAGCGTCTCGTTGGGCGGGGACACAACATTCGTTGACACGTTTGAGTACTGGCTGGTGGTGGCCGACAGCCTCGGGAACATGGACACAACAGCATATGCGGCCAATGACACGGTGTACCACTGGTGGGAAACCGGCCACTGTGGCGCGCGCCTGGCCGGTGCGGGGGAGGCCGACTCGCAGACAGTCTACCGCTACTCGATCGATACCGCGAGCGCGGAAGGGCGCGCTAACCTGCTGCAGTTGGGCTGGATCTATCGGCCGGCCCGGTATCCCGAAGGCGGAACGGTGGTACCGAAGGTGGACGCGCCTGAGGCGAATTTCAGACGGCTTGCTGCGCTCAAGCAGCAGGGGCCGACCCAACGCACGCATGATTTCGCTGCCAAGGAGTTCACGATCGTGTGCCGGTTCACCGGGAAACATTTCGGGGAGCCACGCTTTGCGTTCTCGCGCCGGACCCTTCCTGAACCTGGAGCGTTCCGTGACTATGCCACGTGGGCGACATACTTCGATTTCTACGTTCCACAGACCCAGGTGCCCAGCCTGTCGGTTGTGCAGGACAGTGCGGGCACATTCCTGTTCCGGGTCGGCCTGCAGGCTTCCGAGCTGTGGACCAGCGTGTCAGCGCTGTCGCTTCTGGTGGCACGGCTTCCCGACGACTACGCGACGGCGGGGTTAAGCGGCGAGCAGGTACTCGCGCTGCTGCTGCAGCAGCGTCACGACTGGTTCCCGTGTGCGGTGGAGTCGGTACCGTTCATGGTGCATTCTGTCCTGGTGGATCCCTCGGGGTGGGAGGCGGGGCGGTACGCGTTCGTTCCGGTGGCCTCCGACGGGTGGGGCAACAGCGGTATCGGTGCTCTCGACCGCGCGTTACCGCGGTGTGTCATCACCCTGCAGTAGCGCGTCTAGCGAACGAGTCGCGCGGTGGTCTGCCACTGCCGTGTGCCGCAGCGGACCGACACCAGGTACACGCCGTCTCCGGCCGCAACGGGGAGCCCAACCGACCGCGCGTGTCCCGCACCGCCGACTGCCTGCCAGTCGATGACGGCACGGCCGCAGAGGTCATGCACTGCCAGACGCGGGGCCGCGCTGAGCCCCGGGGGAAGACGCAACCGCAGCACACCGTCGACGAACCACGCGCCCATTCCGTGTGAGCGTCCGGGCGGTGACGCCTGCTGCGGCCCGGCCCCGGCAATGAGCCCTCCCGCGGTGTCGGCCACCCAGGTCCAGCCGAGGGCGTAGTAGAAGAAATCGGCGGAGGCGGTCGGAGGGATGCGGATGGTGCGCGGGAAGAGCGTGAAAGAGTAGGTTGCGCCCGCTGTCAGTTCCCCGGCGGGCACATCGAACATCTCCACGTTCGCGTCGAGACTGGCGCTTGCGTACGATGCGCTGTCGGAGGTGAACGCGCCGATATCGAGATCGCTGAGGTGGTTGGCGCCGCTGGCGGGATCGGGGTTGGAGGTCCACACGAGTGTCACGCGCAGGTGTGTGTGGGGCGGCGGTGACGACGGAATCAGCACAGCAAACGGTCTCTCGCTCATGCCTTCGGCACCCGTGTCCGCGACATAGCCGTGCTCGACCGCAAGTGCAACGGCCTGCCCTGACAGGTCGGTGCAGCTGAACGCGTATTCGACAGCTGCGTAGGCAGAGATGGCCCCGGCGCCGTCGTTGCCGTCCACGGAGGGGTTCCAGTACTCCCTGTCAACGTCCTGCGCCGTGAGCATCAGCGCCATCTTGACCGCTTCCGGTCTGCCGCGGAACAGCTTCGGGGCCGCGCTGATCAGCCGTGCGGCGATCCCGTTGGCAATCGGCGCGGAGTAGCTGGTGCCTTTGCCGGGCCAGTAGCCGCGCACGCAGGGGTCGGACCAGAGGAATCGCCACCAGTCGAGGTTGTCGGGCGGATCGTAGGGGTGGCTGCCGGGCGCGAGGAGATCGGGCAGTTCGCGATCACTGCAGCACGAGTCGGCGCTGCTGTCGACACAGGCGCCGTAGACCGGCGCCGGGTTGCGAGCCTGGGTAAACTGGTCGAACACGTAGCTCGACTCCTGCCAGAACCGCACGCTTCCCGTGTGCAGGCAGTTGTATGCCTGGAACGCGGTGCGCTCCCCGGCGCCGTCGTTTCCCGCCGGTGTGACCACGACCGGGAACGGATACTGGTACGCGAGGTCATCCATGAGCAGACACTCGATATTGTCCGGCGGCGTCGGGTAGGGCGGCTTCAGGCTCATGCTGACCGTTTCGACGGCGGAGTCGACCAACCAGGCACGCACGCTCGATTCGATGTAGCTCACGCCGGAGCGGTAGTCGACCGTGGCTGCGGGAGCCGTGTTGAGCAGGCAACCGTAGGTCTGGTCGGTGTGCGTGGGAGTGTCGACCGGCTCGGGCCAGCGGCCTGCGCGGCAGAGGCGGTACTCATTCGTGAGATACCCTTCCACGATGCCGGCCCGTACGCCTTCGCCCTGCCTGTCGGCCCAGTGTTCAGCCGGATTGAGCGCGCCAGCGGGTAGCTTGCTGAACGGCTCGACCATGGCACAGGGCCGCCTGGGCAGCAGCTCTTCGACCCAGGCGACTGAGTGGTCTCGGGCCAGCGCGCTCAGTGTTGCCTTGGTGACAGTGGTGAGCACAGATGATGGGTCGGTCAGTTCGGTTCGCAGCCCGTATCTACGCGCAAACACTGCCGGTGGCTCAAACGACTGCAGCCGGGATACCGCGCGTGCATGCTCACGCAGTTCGTCCTCGGTGTGGGTGTAGCGGTTGAGGTGTTTGACCGCTGGCGTCCGGAGTGCGATATGCACCCTGAACGTGTCGGCTGCGTGCGCGGTCGCAAGCCGGGCGGCGAGCTGCTCGGGGAGCCGGCCCTGGCCATGCGCAGTTGCGGACAGAACTGCCAGGAGGACAAGCGCCCGGCGGAAGGGCAGTGTGGAACGGTGGAAGGTGAGTGATGCCATATCAGGTATGTCGCTCAGAGGGACGTTAAGGTTCCTGAAGGAGAGTATACGTTGCTGCCATGGCCTCCACCCGGCCCATGCCGGCACAGGACCCAACAGCACATGTTCTTCTCCGAGCATGCCGGCAGCGTGGCGAGTGAGAGCTCTGCCCGACACTTGTCGAAAGGTATTTTGCCCGCCGCAGTGCACGCAGCAGCGGGAGTGGAACCGCACAGGGAAGAGGGAGTATCGGCATGGGTACAGCGACCACATGGCGCCGCACGCACACGTGCGGGGAACTGCGCCAAGCGCAGGCGGAACAGCGTGTCACCCTTCTGGGCTGGGTCCACAACCGCCGCAATTTCGGTGGCGTGCTGTTCGTGGTGATACGCGATCGCTACGGGATCACGCAACTGGTGTTCAACCCCTCCGGCGATACGCAGCTGTCGGAAATGGCCGAGTCACTGCGGCACGAGTTTGTCATTGGCGTGCGCGGTGTGGTGAAGATGCGGCCGGAGTCGCAGTACAATCCGGACATGGCAACCGGCGAGATCGAGGTGGTTGTGGACGAGTTGGTTATTATCAACAAGTCGGAAACGCCGCCGATCCAGATCCATAACCCCGACTGGAACGAATCGGAGGAGACGCGGTTGAGGTACCGCTATCTCGACCTGCGCACGCCGTCCATGCAATCGAACCTTCTGTTCCGGCACCAGTTGGTGGCGGAGATGCGCAAGTACCTCTGGGAGCAGCAGTTCATCGAGCTGGAAACGCCGATACTCATGAAGAGCACGCCGGAGGGCGCGCGTGATTTCCTGGTTCCCAGTCGTCTGAATCCCGGCCGGTTCTATGCGCTGCCGCAGTCGCCGCAGACATTCAAGCAGCTGTTGATGGTGTCGGGCTTTGACCGCTATTTCCAGGTGGCGCGTTGTTTCCGCGACGAGGACCTTCGTGCCGACCGCCAGCCGGAGTTCACGCAGGTTGACGCGGAGATGTCGTTTGTGTCGGAAGAGGATATCTTCGCCGTGTTCGAAGGGATGATCGCGCATGCGTTCAGGGCGTGCCTGGGCGTGGAGGTGGCGCTTCCGCTCCAGCGCATGAGCTACCACGAAGCGTTCCACACGTACGGCAGCGACAAACCCGACCTTCGGTTCGGACTGCCGATTGGCGAGGTGACGTCGGAGGTGTCGGACAGCGGATTCAAGGTGTTCAGGAGCGTTGTGGCGGAGGGCGGGCGGGTTGCGGCGATCGCTGCTCCCGGTGGGGCGGCTTCTGTCACGCGCAAGCATATCGACGCGCTGACCGCACACGTGGCGAAGTACGGGGCGAAGGGACTGGTGTGGCTGCGGATTACCGACAGCGGGGTGGAGTCGCCTACGGCGAAGTTTCTGTCGGAGCAGGAGCTGGCAGCCATCAGGCAGAGGGCGGGAGCGAACGCGGGTGACATGGTGTTTGTGATCGCGGCGCCGGAGAAGGTGTGCTTCACGGCCTTGGGGCAGTTGCGTCTGGAGCTGGGCAGACTTCTGGGCTTCATCAAGGAGGACGAGTACCGGCTGTGCTGGGTATACGAGTTCCCGATGTTCGAGTACAGCGAGGAGGAGGGGCGCTACATGGCCATGCACCACCCGTTCACGGCGCCGGTGGACGAGGACGTGGGACTGCTTGACACCGACGAATTCCACAAGGTGCGTGCGCGGGCCTACGACATGGTACTCAACGGCAGCGAGATTGGCGGCGGCAGCATCCGTATTCACACGCAGGAGCTGCAGCGGACCGTGTTCCGGCGGCTGGGTATCGGTGATGAAGAGGCGGAAGTGAAGTTCGGGTTCCTGCTGAAGGCGTTCACGTACGGCGCGCCGCCGCACGGCGGGATTGCGTTCGGGCTCGACCGCCTGGCGATGGTGATGAAGGGGTTGGGGAGTATCCGGGACATGATTGCGTTCCCGAAGACCACGACGGGGCTGTCGCTGATGGACGGTGCGCCGGACGCAGTAGACGAGGTGCAGCTCCGGGAACTGGGCATACAAATTGCATCGCGTGGAAAATCTTGATGTTAGGCCGGTCGGGCTTGACTTGGTTTGCTTGCGTAACATATACTTCCTTCTGGTGCCGGTGATGGCGCTGTATGCGGCAAGATTCACGACTGCTTTCGACGATGGAAGGAGGAGGTTGGCTATGCTGATGAAATCGCACGGGTTTGCGCGCGTGGTGCTGTTCGCGGCCGCTGTGGCGGTGTGCGGAGTAGGGTGCACGAAGCGGCCCAGTGAGGAAGAGCTGGCCAAGCTTGACCAGGCCACCCAGGCTGCCGAGGCGGCGGAGCGGAAGCTTGCCGAGTTGCGCAACGAGCGCATGGCACTCGAACAGCAGCTGGAAATGAAGAAGGGCGAGTTGGGTCAGCACGAAGCGGAGCGCGACGATCTCCAGCAGAAGATGAATGAGCGGAACGCCCAGTAGCAGGCCGTTGCCAAACAACTCACCACGAACTCAGGAGGCGAGGGGTACGATGAAAGCGATTCTGAAGAGTGTGTGTGTCTGCCTGCTTGCGGCCGCTCCGTTGCTGGCCAAGTCGGCGGACACCGAGATGACGTACGAAGAGTACGAGATGAAGCTTGCCGAGGTGCAGCAGCGTGAAGCGACAGCGCAGCAGGGCATTGCGGAGGAAGAGGCGAGGATCGCGTCGTTGAAGCAGGAGATCTCAGATATCGATGCGCGCATCGCGGCGGTTATCCAGGAGAAGTACGCGATTCTGGGTATCACCGAGCAGGACGTGATCGATGCTGAGAACGAAATCGCCTCGATCCGACAGGAGTTGGAGCTGCTTCTGGGCCTGATGCCGGACGAGCTGGCGAAGCGGATAAACGATATCAAGACGCAGGAAGCGCGGATCAAGGCGCTGAAGGCGAAGCCGGTGTCGTACCTGTGGCGTATCCGTGACCAGATTATCGACCTCGAGTCGCTCCTGGAGCGTGTCTACGCTAACCTCCCGGACAAGCCGATGCAGTATACGGTGCGCTTGATCCCGGAGCGCCGCGACTGTCTGTGGCGTATCGCTGCGTACGAAGAGATCTTCAACGACCCGGTTCAGTGGCCTACGCTGTACCGCGCCAACAAGTCGCTGATTGACGCAGGGTACGAGCGCTACCAGCGCAATGTCGAGGAGCCGAAGTACAGCCGGGCTGAAGACCTGATTTTCCCGGGACAGGTGCTTGACGTTCCTCGCTAGGTTGACGAGTCCCGAGTCTGGCATCGCATAGTGGCGAGATTCCCGCACAGGGCTTGAATCGAACGGTTCAAGCCCTGTGTTCCTTCAGGGGCCGCATTTCCAACCGCGGCCCGGAGGTAGTCCCCGAGATCCTCGGGCCCCCCTCATGACTGGTGAACACAAAACCCGCACGGTGAAGAAGGACACCAAGTCCCTTCAGTTGGCACGCGGCCACAAGGGGCTCCTGGGGCGCTTTCTGGATGCAGTCCCCGCGCAGGGGCTTCTGTTCGTGCTGCTCTGCGTGGGCGTGGCGCTGCTGTTCCCGTATGTCGCGTCGGTGCAGACGTTCGATGTCTACAAGGCGGGCGAAGTGGCCACCGAGACCATCATCGCACCGTTCACGTTC
>CAZJJT010000077.1:0-12514 GCA_964546395.1 uncultured Fibrobacterota bacterium | reverse complement strand
GCGGTACTTCCTCCCCTTGGGCTTCTCTCAATCGCCGCCGTGCTGCGCAAGGCCGGGCACCGGGTGAAGGTGCTTGATGCAGCGCTTGAATCCATGGTCACCAACGAGCAATGGGCCGAGCGAGTTGCTGTTGACAAACCGGACATGGTCGGGTTCACGGCCATCACGCCGGCGTTCCTGGATGCCGTCGATGTGTGCCGCCGGGTGAAAGAGAAACTGCCTGGCTGCACCACCGTATTCGGCGGAGTGCATGTGTCGTGGGGCAGGGCGCGCATTCTCGAGCGGTTCGATGCAATCGACGTGGTGGTGGCAGGCGAAGGAGAAGCGGCCCTGCGCGAGTTGGCGGCAGGCACTGCACCCGGCGATATACCCGGCGTGGTGTACCGCGAGGGGGGCGCGGTGAAGGAGTCCGCGGCACGCGAGCGCACCGAACTGCTCGACATGGACGAACTGCCGTTCCCCGCCTACGACCTGCTCCCCGCGTTCCCGAAACGCTACGCGCTGCCGCTGTTCAGCTACCCCCGTCACCCCGGCGCGCACATCATCTCTTCGCGGGGCTGTGTGTACCAGTGCTCGTACTGCGACCGCTCGGTATTCGGCCGCACGTTCCGGTGGAACTCGCCCGAGTACACGTTTGAGCTTGTCAAGCATCTGTGCACCGACTACGGCGTGCGCCACGTGCATTTCTACGATGACCTGTTCACGCTCAATCGCGAACGGGTGGCGAAGCTCTGTGCGCTGCTGGCCGCGTCACGGCTCGGCACTACGTTCAACTGCATCGTGCGTGTCGGCCACATCGATACCGAACTCATCGGTATGCTCAAGCGGGCGGGTTGCTGGATGGTGAACGTGGGGATCGAGTCGGGTGATCAGCAGTTGCTCGACGAGAACAAGGACGGCGTGACACTGGAGGGTGTGCGGCGCGATGTGCAGGCGCTGTACGACGCCGGCATCCACGTGAAGGGCCTGTTCATGCTGGGGTTCCCGGGCGAGACCGCGCAATCCATGGCGAAGACCACCGAGTTTGCCTGTTCGCTTCCGCTCAAGGACGCGAATGTCACGCAGTTCACGCCCTACCCGGGCTCACCCATTGCGGCCACCATCGACAGCCTCGGCACGTTCGAGAACGACTGGGACAGGATGGACTGCGAGCAGGTGGTGTTCGTGGCGAAGAGTGTGGGCAGTCGTGAAGCGCTGGAGCGCGCGTACGGGGAATTTCTTCGCCGGTTCTACAACCGTCCGTTTGCACGCAGGATGTACCGTCGGATGCTGCTGGAGTCCCCGCACAGCTACGGTCGGCTGTTGAAGGCGCTGCCCACCTACCTGAAGTACCTCGGTTCGCTCGGCGCAGCCCGGGCGCAGGAAGAGAATTGCCATGCTCACTGACCGATACACCCGCGAGTTTCTCTACGAACATCTCCTGCCGCTCGGCGAGTGGCATCCGTTCCCACGGGCGTGTGAGCGCGAGGCATGGGAGCGGTTGAAGGCGCAACCGGGCAACGAGGCCAGAATCGACGGCGTCGCGGGCGTGGCTTCGGAGTCACTGACCAAGCCATGGCCCGTGCTCACCGCGAGCCGGTTCATGGACTACGTGCGTGACGGCAACCGTGACCGGTACCAGAAATCCTATTTCGAGAGGCGCCACCGTGTGGGGTTTTCGGCTCTGGCAGAGTGCCTTGAGCATCAGGGGCGCTTTGTCGATGATGTGATCGACGGCCTGTGGTTGATATGCGATGAGGCGACGTGGTGTGTTCCCGCCCATATCCGGCCGCAGTGGGACGGGGCGCTGCCCCGTCTGGAGCATCCTGTCGTGGATCTGTTTGCGGCCGAGACCGCACTTGTGCTGGCCGAAAGCTACTGGCTGTGCGCTTCGGAGGTCGATGGCGTATCGCACGAGGTGGGCCGCAGACTTCACGATGAAGTGCTCAGACGGGTAATCGAGCCCTGTGAGACCCGTGATGACTGGGGATGGTTCTCGGGATTCAACAACTGGACCCCGTGGGTATGCTCCAGTGTGCTTGGCACAGCCATGTACACGCTGAACGACAACGGGAGACTCGCGGATCTGGTGCACCGCCTTCTTGGTCCGCTGGAACGCTTCATCGCACGCTACGGTGACGACGGCGGGTGTGACGAAGGCCCCGGGTACTGGAACCATGCGGCAGGTTCGCTGCTTACCTGTCTCGAGCTGCTGCACTCAAGAACCGGCGGTGCAGTGGACGTGTTTGCGGAGCCCAAGCTGCGAGCCATGGGGCGCTACATACACTCGATGCATCTGCACGGTCCATGGTTCGTCAACTTTGCCGACGCTTCGGCACGGTCTTCCCTGCGGCGGGCGGTGCTCTACCGGTACGGGGAACGCACGGGTGACGAGGCTCTGAAGACGATGGCGCTCCTGCACCGCCAGGGATGGGACCCCGCAGCGGAGCCGAGATACGGCGGCGACCCTGGGAAACGAGGAAAGAGGCCCGCAAGCGACCTCCTCGAGCTGTTCTGGATGCCGCCGGGGCGCGCGGATCGCCCACTTGCACATGCCCCGTTGGTCTGGCTGCCGAACCTGCAGGTTGCGCTCATGCGTGAGTCAACCGACTCCTCGAAGGGCCTGGTTCTGGCCGCCAAGGGCGGCACCAACGGCGAGAGCCACAACCACAACGATATCGGGCAGTTCGTGGTCATGCTCGACGGTGAGCCGCGGATCATCGATATCGGTGTGGAAGGCTACACCTCGAAGACATTTGGGCCGCATCGCTACGACATCTGGTGCATCAGGGGCTCAGCGCACAACGCACCGGTGGTCAACGGTATCGAGCAGGCTGCCGGCGAGCAGTACCACGCCACCAATGTCGCATTTGCCGAGGACGGCGCGAAGCGTACGCTGTCGATGAACCTTCACACGGCCTACCCCGAGAATGCCGGTCTCGCATCGCTGCGCCGCGCGATGACACTTGACCTGTCAGGAGTTCCACAGATCCGCATCAGCGACACATTCGCCATGCGCGATGCAGCGGGAACGCTGACCCTCACGCTCTTCTCGCCATCAGAGATGCGTGTTGCGGTCGCGGGCGAGATGCGGATAGCCGGCGGGAAGCGAGATCTCGTGTGTCGCTACCCCTCGAGCGTACTGACAGCGTCAGTTGACACGGTCCCCCTCGATGACAGGCAACTGTCGAACTGTTGGGGAGAGAAGCTCTGGCGCTGCACCTTCACGCTCTCCAAACCAGTGTCGGCAGGGGAATACGAACTGCAGTTCGGTGCCTGACGCCCCCCCAAGTGTGGGGGGGCAGGTGGCGAGGTGGGATGAGCGCCCGGGGGGGCTGGGCTACAGTATCGTTACCTTCCGAGCTGGGTCTTAGGGGCGCGCAGCCCCTACCAGATCAGGCGCGGTACAGTTTGTAGAGTCCCTGCGTACCATCATTTTCGCCGCCACCACTCGCCAGCCGTTCGTACATCGAGAGGGCAAGCTCCAGGCCGGGCGTACTGAGCCCGAGTTCACGCGCAGAATCGAGCGCGATGCGCATGTCCTTGATGAAGTGCTTGACATAGAAGCCGGGCGCGAAGTTGCCCGCGATCATGCGCGGGCCGAGGTTGTTGAGCGACCAACTGGCAGCAGCGCCTCCACCAATGCTCCTGAGCACCGTTTCCGGGTCGAGACCTGCACGCTTCGCATATGCCAGCGCTTCGCACACGCCGAGCATGTTGGACGCGATCGCGATCTGGTTGGCCATCTTGGTGTATTGGCCGGAGCCTGCCGGCCCCTGGTGCACGATATTGTTGCCCATGAGCTTGAAGAGGGGAAGTGTACGGTCGAACGCCGTGCGGGTTCCGCCGACCATGATTGACAACCGGGCCTCTGCTGCGCCCACATCACCGCCCGAGACTGGCGCATCAAGTGCTTCACAGCCCTGCGCTGCAGCGGCCGCTGCGATGCGTGTTGCCAATGACGGGCTCGACGTGGTCATGTCGACCAGGACACTCGATGCGCGTGCGTGTGCGATCAGGCCGGCGTCGGAGAGATACACCTGCTCAACATCGGCGGGGTACCCCACGATGGTGAGAACAGTGTCGCATGCGGGCGCCAGGTCGGCGGGGGAGTCGTGCCACAGTGCGCCCTTGTCAAGGAGCGGTTGGGCGCGGCTCTTCGTGCGCGTGTGCAGATGCAGTTCGTGTCCGGCCGCAAGAAGGTGACCGGCCATGCTGCGGCCCATAACCCCGGTGCCGATGAAGCCAACGGTCTGCGTGCCTGCCATGCGGTTGCCTCCCCTGGCGTCTGTGCGTGTTCGTGCTGCACAGGGGAAAATAGGCCGAGGAGATGCCGCGGTGGAAAGCGCGGCGATCAGGCCGATTGCGGGGCCGCGGTCAGCGCGCGTACCGATTCGGCCAGGCTGCACAGGATCTCGCAGCACGAAGCCGCGCCGGCGTCGATCACCCCGCGCGAGCGCTCGCCGAGCCTGCTCGACCGTCCGACCTTCGCTACCATATCGCGCGTGGACTCCATGCCGCGTACAGCGGCCGCTTCCAGAGCGGCGAGTGACCGCCCGAGCGGCTCGTGTGCCGCGACGGACAGCCGGAGTGCCGCCACCGCAGGAACAAGGGTGTCGAGCAGGGTCTTGTCTCCCGGCTGGGCTTCACTGACCGAGCGTATGCCTTCGAGGGCCGCGCTGAGCATGTCGAGGAGGACCTGCGCGTCTATCTCCTCCCTGCCCCTGCAGGCACGCGCCATGCGACGGAAGAACATGCCGTAGAGCGGACCCATCGACCCCCCCACGCCGTCAAGCAGCGTATCTCCCAGCACCTTCAGGTTGTGCGACAGATCGCCACCACTCCTCGACAGCTCCTCGCCGGCCATGGTGAACCCCTTGTTCATGTTCACCCCGTGGTCGCCGTCGCCAATCGCCCCGTCAATGTCGGAGAGGTACTGCTTGCGCGACTGGATCGCGGCAATCAGGTTGCCGACGATGGCCGTACCGTCTGTATTGGCGAACCTGGACATGCGTGGCTCCGTCTCTTCAGTGCTGCGTCAGACCCATCGATTCCGCCGGGTGGTCAATGCACTCCTTGAGTTCATCGTCCACCTTCATGACCGTCAACGTCACGCCGGCCATCTCGAGCGAGGTGAAGTAGTTGCCGACGTAGGACCGGTGGATGTGTATTCCCTTCCCGTCGAGTATTCCGGCCACATCGCTGAACAGGATGTACTGCTCCATGGCCGGTGTGGCGCCAAGACCCGACACCAGCACCACGACATCGTCTCCTGCTGCAAACGGCAGGTCGGGGAGGATGATGTCAGTCAGACGACACGCCATCGCGGCCGATGTCTCAAGGGGCACCACGCCGATGCCCGGCTCGCCGTGGTGGCCGATCCCGATCTCCATGGTTCCCGACTCGATATGGAAGTTCGGATGGCCGACCTCGGGGATGCTGCACGGGCTGAGGCCGATGCCCATGCTGCGGGTGTTGTCAATCGCCTTCTGTGCCGCTGCGACCACACCTGCCAGGTCTGCGCCCATCGATGCCTTTGCGCCGCCCACTTTCCACATGAGCACTTCGCCGGCGACACCCCGGCGCTTGTGTCGCTGGTCCGCGGGAGCAGAGGGCACATCGTCGTTGGCCACGACTGTGCGCACCTCGATTCCGTCATCTTCGGCCATCTCGATCGCCATCTTCACGTTCATGTTGTCGCCGGCGTAGTTGCCGTACAGACACGCGACTCCCTTCCCGCCGTCGGCCGCCCTGAACGCATCGTAGAACATCCTGGCTGGTGGCGAAGAGAAGACCTCCCCGGCCGCAACCGCATCCACCATGTTGCGCCCGAGGTAGCCCACAAATGCCGGCTTGTGTCCCGAGCCGCCACCGGTCACCACACCCACCTTTCCCGCCACCGGCGCCGCGTGGTACTTCAGCACACGCGGGTTTGCCGTGGTGGTCACCAGACCGTTCATTGCCCTGACATAACCCGCAAGGGCCTCATCCACCACCGTCGACGGGTCGTTGATCACTTTCTGTACGGTGGCGCAGGCAGTTTCAGCAGTCATTGCTCACCCGTGTTCCTTCGTGTTCTTCGTGCGCTTCGTGGTGCATGCTTCCTCGTCTGCAGTCACACCGCTACCGCTGTGCCGCGGAACGACTCACGCTCCAACTGGCGCATGCGAGCCACCTTCGGTGCGGAGCCGCCGCCCTGGAACTCACTTGCCAGCCACGCATCGACGATCATCTTCGCCAACTCGGGGCCGACCACGCGCGAACCCATGGTCAGAACCTGTGCATCGTTGCTCTTCTTCAGTCGCTCTGCCGAGAACGTATCGTGACATACGCCGGCATACACTCCCTCGACCTTGTTTGCGATCATGGCCATGCCCAGGCCGGTTCCACAAAGCAGGATACCGCGGTCGTACAGGTGTTCTCTGATGGTGCAGGCGAGGTTGTAGCCAATCTCGGGGTAATCGACGTCACGGCTGGCGGCGAATGCGAGGTCGGTGATGTCGTACCCTCGCTGCATCAGGTGCAGCAGAAGCATCTCCTTGAGTTCTGCTGCGGCACTGTCGCAGTCGATCGCGATACGGGTTGAGTGTGTGCCCATGTTCTGCTGCTCCCGGAAGGGATGTCGCGCCCGGCGATGATTGCCGGAGCCGTGCACCACCAGTATACGGTGGACAGACGGCGCCGGCGGTTCTATTTTAGCTACCCAAGGTGTCGTATTGTGGCCATAGAGGCCAGGTAGGCTGGAGCGTACCATGGAGAGCGGAGCGCGGTTCAGGGAGTGGCTCGAGGAGCGGTTGAGGGGCATGTCCCCCGGCCAGCGGCTGCCCACCGACCGCGACCTGGCAGGCACATGGCAGCTGTCGCCGCGAACCGTACGCAGAGTGATGGCGGGGTTCAGGGCGCGAGGCGCGCTGATCAGAATACCGGGGAAGGGCACGTACACGCCTGGCGGGAAGCTCGAGCCGTCGCTGCCCTCTGCCGATACGCTGGCTGCATCCGACATCCGCCTTGCGCACACGCTGGCACAGTTGATTCACCGCGGGGAACTGCGGCGCGGCGATGCGCTGCCGCAGG
This sequence comes from uncultured Fibrobacterota bacterium, assembly GCA_964546395.1. Classification (GTDB taxonomy): domain Bacteria; phylum Fibrobacterota; class Chitinivibrionia; order Chitinivibrionales; family CAZJJT01; genus CAZJJT01. The sequence continues at coordinate 5,461 of CAZJJT010000077.1, read as the reverse complement.
TGAAATACCTGTGTGTGCAGTACCACGTCTCGGAGAAGACGGTGGGGGCGGCGTATCGGCGGCTGGTGGAGCAGGGGCTGGCCCGCAAGGTGGGCAAGCGGTACTGGGTGGGGCAGTTGGTGCCGAGCGCGCGGGGTACGACCACCGGTGAGGTCTGGATTGCGGTGGGGGAGCGGGCCGACCTGCCGAGGATCTACGCGGACGATTTCCTGTCGGAAGCGTACCGGAAGATGGAGCGCGAGCTGCGGGGCTGCGGCCTGACCCTCAGGTATGCCGTACGGGCGGAGCTTGCGACACTGGTGCGGCGGTGGTCGGAGGCGGGCGCGCTGCCGTTCGGTCTGGTGCTGTGTGGGTTTGACGGTGCGCAGTGGCCGGCGGTCGAGCCCGTGCTTCGGGGGCTGGTGGGCAAGGTGGGCCGGCCCCCGGTGTCGGTGCTGATGGATCTGGGGGATGTGGGGGAGATTCGCACCGCACCGCCACGCATGAACACCATCTCCCGCGGCAACCTGACCACCAACCAGGCACGCGCGGTGGCGGCGCTGGCCGATGGGATCGAGATACGGGAAGTGGTGCTCGTGATGGATGCACGGCATGTGCGCGAACACGCGCGCCACGGGTTCCTCCGGTATTACAAGACGGTCTACGAGGTGCTCGAGGCAACGCAGGGTTCGGTGAAGGTGCGGCACTGCGTGCTGTCGGGTGACGGGAAGATGACGCCTGCGTGGATAGGGAAGCACGTGTTCGCCGAGAACCAGTGGTACGTGGAGTACCTGCTGGGCAAGTACGGCTCGGTGGAGAGTTCGGCGGATGCCGGTCTCGACCGCACGCCGTACGTGTTCGCCTCACCGGCCGAGATCGTGACGGCGTTCGGGTCACCGGCGCTGTGGGTGTGTCCCCGGATGTCGGTGGCGCACGAATGCTTCGGGGTACTTCGTACGGGCCGGGTTGCAGTGCCGGACCGCGTGTCGCTGCTGAGCCTCGAAGACGACCCGCGGTTCCTGCACGAGAACATCTCGGCAGCGGCCCCCGACTGGGACCAGGTCGGGTACCTGATGGCGCATGCACTGCTGGGTGACCTGTCGCTCGAGCGGACCCATCGCGGCTTCGTGCGGCTGCCCGTACCGTTGACCACTCGCGTGACCACGCCGAAGAGGTAGGAGAGGACGACCCATGCCAACATCATTCAGTGTCAATCTCAACAAGATCGCCCTGTTGCGCAACTCGCGCGGAACCGGGTTTCCCGACGTGCTGTCGTTTGCCGAACGTGCGCTCGCTGTCGGCGTGCACGGGATTACCGTCCACCCTCGTCCCGACCAGCGGCATACCACCTACCAGGATGTGCGGGACCTCTCGGCCCTCGTGAAGCGGCACCCGGGTGTGGAGTTCAACGTCGAGGGCAACCCGGTGCCGGGCTTCATGGCCATCGTTCGCGAGACGAGACCCCACCAGGCAACGCTGGTCCCGGATGCCGAGGGGCAGCTGACCAGTGACCACGGCTGGCAACTGCAGGGGCAGATCGACCGGGTGAAGGCAGTTGTAGCCGAACTGCAGTTGCTTGGCATCCGGGTCAGTCTGTTCATGGATCCGGACGCCGACGCCATGGCGCTGGCGAAGCAAACGGGCGCCGATCGGGTTGAGCTCTACACGGAGCCGTACGCGAATGCATTCGGTACGGACGAGCAGTCTGCCGTGGTGAAGCTCTTTGCCGCGGCCGCGGCTGCAGCGCAGTCACATTGCCTGGGGGTCAACGCAGGGCACGACCTGAACCTTGATAACCTGGGCGCGTTCGTGGGCGCCGTGCCGGACGTGCTCGAGGTATCGATCGGACATGCGGTGGTGGTGGAGTCGTTCGACTACGGGTGGGAGGAGACGTTGCGGCGCTATCTGGCGATTGTGGGGTGATCCTTGCCCGCAGAGGAAACAACAGGGGGCTGTCACACGCAACGGTGTGACAACCCCCGTCGTCTTTCTCCTGGGTCCAGCTACTCGCTGTCCAGGTTCTGCATCTGCTGCTTCAGCTTTTCGATCTCGGCGTCGAGTTGCTGTTGTTTCTCGACCGCCTTCTTCTGTGCGTCGATGAGGCCCTGCCGTCCCGCGCTTCGTTGTGCGACTGCGAGCGCGTAGTTGACATCACTCTTCACGCGTTCGAGGCTGCGTGCGAAAAACGTCCGCTTCTTGAATGCGTCACGGTACAGGTAGAAGTCTTCCAGCTTTCCGCGCCACTTGACCTGCGACACATGCATGCTGTCAACAACCCGCTGGTTCTGCGGGCTGGACTGCAGCAGCGACCGCCGCACCACATCCCCGGCCAGACTGTCGTAGGAGAAGCGATCCCGCTCATACGTCGCTTCTGCAACACGCAATTCATCCGGACGTGGTGCCCCAAGTGTATCGAGACGTTTCGACGATTCTTGCAGGATACTCAGGGCCGGCGCAAACTCGCTCTGCAGCATGTGGGTGTAGGCAACCAGGAGGTTTGCCTCCTCCTGGAGCGCTGGGTCAGAGGAGGTCTTGTTGAGTGTCTGAGCAGCAACGCGGCAGTCACTCCACTGACGGGCCCGCAGGGCGGTCCAAGCCTGCCCCAGAAGCGCTTCGGCATAGTAGGCACTTGTGGACGGCACTCTGCGCAGCACACTGATGGCTTCGGCGAGCGACTGCAACTCGTAGAACATGTACCCGAGCATCACAAACGACCGCTGTACCATTTCGGTCTGTGCCGGTGTCTTGGCTACCACATTCACCGCATCCTCGAGCCGTTCGCGACCAGCAGCGTAGTCCTGCAACAGGAAGCAGGCGATGGCGCCGGAGTGCCGCGCAAACACGTACTCGGGGTGCGTTGGCGGTACCTTGTCGAAGACAGCCAGGGCATCGCGCACCCGGTCCTGCTGCAGCAGCGCCTCACCCATCAGGTAGTCGCCATGGTGCCTGACCGAGTCTGGTGTGTCGGCACGGTTGAGTTTGAGGTAGTGATTCAGCTGTTCCTCGTACTTGCCTTCCTTGTAGCAGTATTCGACCATTCCCATCTCGGCAAACGGCACGATGTTGCTCCGCTCGAACTCGCGGATCGTGTACTCGTACAGCTTGCGCGACTCTTCCCGCATATCAAGCATCTGCAGGCAGCGTCCGCGGAAGTAGCTGACCCTGTCATTTTTGAAGAAATCGGGGTACAGCATGACTATCTGACTGAACACGAAGTAGGCGTCCCAGTACATGCCCTGCTCGAAGAGCGCCATGGCCTGGTTGTACAGCTCGTTGGGGGCGATGCTCATGCGCTTCGCCAGGTTCTTCGCGTACTGCTCTTCGCGGTGCCTGCCGAGGTCGGCACGGATGTAGATGGTGTGCGTCGAAGCAGCGTCCCCCTCGGTCTTGAGGTTGTACTGGTAGAGCATCTGCAGGTCGCGACCCGCGTTGACCGAAGGGATGTTGACGCCCCCCGCAATCCCCCAGTAGTCCACGACATCGTCACCGAACCCGAGTTGCGCGCGCACCTCGAGAATGTGAAACAGCCACACGCCCGCTCGCGCGGCGAGCGACCACTCAATCGCCTCTGCGGTTTTGACTGCGGAGTTGAAGTCGGTGAACTCACCCGAGTTCCAGAACAGGTCCTTGAGGTACAGGTCGATGCCGCCCGACACTCGGTCCTCGAGGAACGTGCCGATCCAGGAGAGCTTCACACCACCCGTGTAGTTGCCCACGGCATCGGTGTTGAACGACAGCCCTTCGTCGGACATCGAGGGCGGGATGAGGTTCTGGAGGAAGAAGCCGACAGTGTGGTTACCGTAGACCGGGTGGCGCAGCAGGCAGTACGCCGCTCCGACGTCGAGACCCAGGCCGGCCAGCGAGTGGCCGAAGTTCGTCTGGTAGGCGACGTTGACGTTTACGCCGAGCGATAGCTTGCGCCACGGGTTCACCGCGTATGTGAACATCACCAGCAGGTTCTGGTTGGTGATGGTCTCGCCGGTTCGCACCAGCTCGCCGGTGTACGGGTCTATCACTCCCGCATCAACGTCACCGTCATCCTCCCCGAGTACTGTCACGCCCACAGACTGGTACAGCCCGAGAGGCACCGTTACACCCAGTTCGCCCAGCAGGAACTCCCCCTGCAGCACCGGGGCAAATGCCACGCGAACCCCGATGTAGTCTTCGGTGGCCAGGTACGCCGGGTTGGCTGCCGGTGAGTACTCGGCAAGGTGCTCGCGCCAGCGCGGCGTCAGGAGGTACTCGCCGGGGAGACCATCCGAGAAAGCCGTGCCGTGCAGCAGCATGCAAAGAGCCCAGGCTCCCCGGGAGAGTAGTGCGGCGTTCCTGCTGTCCATGCCGTGCCTTTCGTCAGTTCCCTCGGCCGACCCCCACCTTCGAGGGTGTCGAGGATGTCTTGCCGTGGATGTTGGTGACCGTTACCACGCAGAGATAGGCCCCAGGGCCCACCACGCGACCGTTCGCGTTGCGCCCGTCCCAGAACGCACCGTACGCTGTCGTTGCGCCCACGTTCTGCCCCGCCTGTCGCACCGGCAGCCTGTCGATTACAACATTACCGGTGCCGTCGTAGACCCGTACGTATCCGTAGATATCCGAGCCGGGAGAGACCGGCCTGAGAGTGTCGTCACCCGCAATCCCGATGATCACGCCGTAGGTGTTGCCGTCGATGACGTTGCTGTAGAACGCCTGGCTGAGCAGGGGAATCTCGGTCACTCCCGGCACGAACGGGTTCGGGCCGCTCGACACCTTCGTGCCGCTGACCATCGTCGCCCGGTAGGTGATGCGGAAGGGCAGTGTTTCGGAAGCATCGCACGGAAGCGAAACCACAATAGTGCCTGATCCCCCGGTCCTGAACGTAGTCGAATCGATCGTCCAGGCTCCGGAGAGCCCCGAGGGCACTCCGGTCGCGCTGAGCCCGTTCACCTGCCACGTCCCGAGGACGACTTCGAAGACACCCGACCCGGGGTCGCCCTGCACTATGACTGTGAATGTGTCTCCGAGGGCGAAGCTCAGTGAATCCACCACTGAATCGCCAACCACGAACCGGTACCGGGCGTAGCAGAAGTTCGCCCGGTTCACCACGGGCACCTTCCGCCCGTCGTCGGGCGAGGCATTGCCGGTGCTGTCGCGCACTTCCGGGTTGGCGCCTATCAGCTGGAGGCTGTCAGTGAGCGGATCGGTACCGAGCGGATTGTCGATGAGTACCACGACATACAACGTGCTCTCGGTCATGGCCGATGCCGGGATGTCGTCGAGGGCCACCGAGTCGAGGACCGAACCACGGTAGTAGTAGAATACACTTGCGGGCGCGGCGCTGCCGGTGGTCCAGACGATGGGCTCGCTGAAATACACCGTCAGGGTGTCGGGAGCGCCGCTGACGCCCTCGGCCATCAGGGCGCTTTGGAGCACGGGTCCCGCTCCGTCCGTTGCCACGAAGTCGGCCACGTCGGACTGCGAGAAGGCGCCTTGATAGTATTTGGGC
>CAZJJT010000076.1:0-12611 GCA_964546395.1 uncultured Fibrobacterota bacterium | reverse complement strand
GACCGTCGTGGTCTGCCCGGAGTGCGATATCGCCACCACGACATCACCGGCGCGCAGGTGGGAAGCCAGGATGAGCTGCGTGTCGGGGTCTTCGGCCGCGCGCGCGTCAAGATCCACTCGCGCGAACTTCTGCGCCATGGCCGCTGCCACCTGTGACGCATCGCCGAGGCCGCAGAACAGCACCCGCCGGGCGCTCGACACCGCTGCCGCCGCCCGGTCGTATTGCTCGACATCAAGTACAGCCAGTGTGTCCTGGAGGGACAATATGGAAGCGGCGAAGACCTTCTGCAGTACGCTGTGTCGCGTGTCGCCAACCGAGATTCCCCGGTATACCACTGCGTCCGGCTGCGCCGCGCCCCGGCCAAGAGCGGCTTTGAGCGCGGGGAAACCTTCATAGCCCAGATGTTTCGAAAGCCGGAACAACGTGGCCTCGCTGCACCCCGCCTCACGGGCCACCGCCACGATGCTCGCCGTGGACACCGCGGACGGGTGGGTGGCGATATGGCTGAGGGCGGCCCGTTCCGCACGTTTCAGCGTGGGGAACACCACGCGCATCTTGACTGCGATGGCGTGCGGGAGTTCGGCAGAGAACTCGGGTTGCGTCACGACAAGAGTTTCCGGTTGAGCGTCTTGAGGGCTGGGTAGAGGGTGCGGTACAGCGCGAAGCGTTCTTCGTACTCGCGCGCCCGCGCAGTGGCCGGTTCGTACATGTGTGTGGTCCTTACCGCGGTCCCCACGGCTTCGTCTATCGAACCGTACATCCCGCAAGCAGTCCCGGCAAGCAATCCGGCACCCAGACAGGCGGCTTCCCGCACTGCCAGCGTACGGACAGGGCAGCCAAGCACATCTGCTTTCATCTGCAGCCACGCGTGTGAACGAGCGCCGCCGCCGACCGCCACCAACTCATCGTGCCGCAGGCCCGCTTCGCGCAGTGTCTGGCAGTTCAGTCGCAATTCGAAACAGAGCGCTTCCAGCACCGCCTTGGCGATATCGTGCCTGGTGGTCGCCATGGACAGCCCGACTATGGCACCACGCGACTGCAGGTCGCAGAGCGGCGTGCCGCTCCCGTTGAAATGCGGCAGTATCAGTACGGGTGATATCCCCTGTGGCATGCGGCTGGTAATCGCTTCGTACGAGTCGCTGCCCTTCTCTGCCGCCTCACGCACCTCGGGCTGGCCGAGCGTGTCGCGATACCAGTGGAACAGCAGGCCACCCGTGTGGTTGAGCGCGAAAGTGAACAGCAGTCCCTTGGCGGCATGCAAGTAGCAGGGGTAGAACGAGCGGAACATGGTGTCGCCTTCCGGCCTGGCGGCAAACGCCGTCGAGAGTACCTCCGCGGTCCCGGTTGAGATCACCGCGCGGCGCTCCGCAACCATCCCTGCCCCCAGTGCTGCGCAGGTCTGGTCGTGGCCCCCGCTGACAACCTGCATCGCCGGCGGGACGCCTAGCTCTGCGGCAAGCTCGGGGTCGATGGTGCCGATGACAGCGCCGCTCGGAAGCGCTTCAGAGAGCTTCGCTCCGTCCACCCCGGCATGCTCCAGGATATCCTCCGCCCAGGCATGCGTCTGCAGGTCGAACGCCATGGTACGCGACGCCATAGTGTAGTCGATTACCGGGCGAGCGCAGAGACGCGCGGCGACGAAGTCCGCGTAGGTCATCACCTTGTGCGCGCGGCGCCACACGTCCGGATTGGTTTGCCGCAGCCAGACCATCTTTGCCAGCGAGTTCATCGGGTGTGGCCGCATGCCGGTGCGTTCGTAGAGCGTCCGCTCCCCCAGCTTCCTCCCGAGCGCCTTGGCCTGGGCAGCCGAACGGTAGTCCATTCCCAGGATCGCATGGTGGATCGGGTTCCAGTCGCGGTCGACCGGAATAATCGCGTCACCCTGCACGGAGAAGCTGAGCGCCTTGATGTCCGCCGGACCGGTCCGTACTACCGCTTCTCTGATCACTTCGCGCGTGAGCGCCCATACCTGGTTGACATCCTGCTCCCCCATGCCGGGCGCATTGCAGATCACGCAGTACTCGCGGAACGCGTAGCCCTTCTGCGTTCCGTTCGCATCGAACGTGCTGGCCTTGACGCCCGTGGTTCCGATGTCGAGTCCGATGACGTGCATGTGGGGTCCCCGCAGAGTCGCTGGATTATCGATACGGTGAGCTGGCTGCAGCTGTTCTACTTCAACAACTCAACCCCCTACCGACTCGACCGTGTGCTTGTCCATCTCATTCCTCAACGTCACCAGCTTCGAGTCCTTAATTGCATCTATCGCGTCCCATGCTATCTCCTCACCACACCCTACTTCACGCGCGAGCACGCACCCCTTGGCGAGTCCGGCAGGAAGGAGTTTCTCCGAGGCGGCCGCCTCCGCCGTGTCAATACTCACCCGGTAGCAGGCCCCGCCGATACCGTCGAGGGTTTCGCCAGCATGCAGATCGCGCTTGGCCACAGCGATGCATTCCGAGACGAGGTGGTCGCGTGGCTGGCCTGCGGATTCGCCGTACAGGACTGTCTGCGCAGCAGTAAGAGGGACCTCGATACTGCAGAGGTGAAACGGGCGGAACAGGCAGTAGGTAGGGCCGGCACCCATGTCACGCTGGACCAGCGAGTCGCGCAGGCGGGCGCTGTCGGTGCTCACCACCAGGAACACTCCGGGGTGTACGCCGATTGCGAAATCCACCACGCCCCGCTTCGTCAGCACCCCGCCTTCACTCTCGAGGCAGAACACATCCTGCAGCTCCGCGACGGTTGATTTCGCGCCGTGCATTCCGCGCACATCGGGGACGAGCCCGGTGGCGTTGGAGACGCATGCCATTTCGATTGCGGTCTTCGAGCCATCCACAAATTCACACAGCATGTGCGGACTCATGTCGCGCTTGCGCGCACGCTCGACAAGTGAGTCCGGCGTGGCCGTGAGGTCGAGCGGGTTGTTCTTGCCCTTGCCCGCGGCCACTATCTCGAATCCGAGTGCATCCGCGAACCGGTATAGCTCCATGATTGCCGCAGGTTCGTCTCCGGCCGCCATCGTGTAGATAACTCCGCCGGCGTCCGCGCGACGGCGCAACAGCGGCCCGACCGTGATATCGCACTCGACGTTCATCATTACGATGTGCTTCTTCGCGTCGATGCACGCAAGGGTGATGACTGCGCCGAGCTCAGGCGAACCGGTCGCGTCGATGACCACATCCACCTGCGGCATGCCGACTGCCACACGCCAGTCGGTCGTGGCAACCATCCGCGTCGCCTTCGCCGCCTCTGATGGTCTGTTCGTGAAGGTCGCGACAGCAGCGTGTTCGGCAAGTGTGAGCGAGCGCGTGATGCAGTCTTCGGTGATGTCAACGACCACCGCCAGCTCCATGCCCTTCATCCGGTCGATGGTGGCAACGATGTCGGTACCCATCTGGCCCAGGCCGATGAGTGCCACCCGCACAGGGTTGTTCTGGTCCATGCGGTGCGCCAGTTTCTCATTGATCGCGTACATGCGTCAGTTCCCCCTCCACGGTCTCACCACCACCTTGAGTGCTTCACCGCGCTCGGCCGACTCGATACCGTCGACGACGCCGTCCAGGGTGACCTCCCGCGTGACATGCTTCCGGGCCGAGATCCTGCCACCAGCGATCAGCCCCAACGCCTGCTCGTGCGCAATGGCCGGGTACGAGAACGCACCGACCACACGTATTTCGTTGTAATGAATGAGGTTACTGTTCAGTGTAGTCATCGGGTTGGTCTTTGGGACGCCCCCGAAGAGCACGACGGTTCCCCGCTTGCGCACGGCCTCCACGGCCTGTTGCTGCGTGGAGGACACCGGGTTGGCGCAGATCGCCACGTCCGCGCCCAGTCCACCGGTTGCCGCGAGCGTCTGCCGTACCGTGTCCTGTTTGCCGGCGTCGATGGTGACATCGGGATCGAACTGCGGTAGCAGCGCCAGACGGCTGAGACCGGCAACGATTACCTTTGCCGCACCCCGCGCCCGGGCCACCTCGACATGCAGACACCCTATCGGCCCGTCACCGATAATCAGTACCGTGTCTCCGAGGCCGATACCCGCATGCTGCTGCGCCGCGAGTACCGACGATGCCGGTTCACCCATGGTCGCTTCCACGAACCCGAGTCCTGGTGGCATGTGGTGTACCATGCCGTGGCGCAGGACCACACCGGGCAGGTGGATGTACTGCGCGAAGCCGCCCGGCCAGTGCGTTCCAATCAGGCGGTGCTTCACACAGAGATTCACCCAACCGCGGCGGCAGTAGTAGCACTCACCGCAACAGACATCCGGGGCAACTGCCACGCGGTCGCCGACCCGGAACCTGGTGACTTCTGTTCCCACCTGCTCCACCACTCCGGCAATCTCGTGTCCCATGATCTGCTTCTGCACATCACCCTTGAGCCCGGTGTGGTAATTGCGGATATCGGAGCCGCAGATCCCGCATGCGTCCACCTTCACGAGGACACCGTCACTCTCGCATGATGGCGTGGGCAGCTCACGGACGGTGATGTTTTCGATTCCTTCGAATACTGCGGCTTTCATTCCTGCCTCCTCAGCTCAACGACTCAACCACTCTTCTTCAGCAGTCTCTCCCCCACGGCACCGCCGGGATGAATCAGCGCAAATTGCTCGCGGGTGTAGCCCGTCCTCTTCATGAGTGCGACGCATATTGCGTCGAACACGGCAATCACCGCCATCGTACTGGCGGTTGCCAGCATGTTGAACTCATCGGGTTCGCGCTCGACCTTTACTCTCAGCACGATTGTGCTGTACCGCGCGAGTACCGAGTCAGTGTTCTCGGTGACACCAATCAGCGTTGTCTTCTTGGCAGAGAACACGTCGAGCATGCTCACAATCTCGCGGGTGCCGCCGCCCTTCGATATCGCGATGACGACATCGCCGGTCTGCACCACCCCGAGCCCCCCGTGGACTGCGTCAGCGGGCGACAGGAACAGTGCGGGGCATCCGACGCAGCAGAGGGTGTGCGCGATCTTCTTCGCCGCGGCAGCAGAGGTCCCGCACCCGCTCGTAACCACCCGACCACGGCAGGTGGCGAGCGCCTCAACACTCCGCTCGACAGCATTCATGTCCACACGCGCAGGAAGCTCGGCGATCGCCTGCGCTTCCGCCAACAGCGTCTGTTTCACTAGTGCCGCAGTATCCACTCGGCTCACATCGCCTCCATGGTTTTCATACAATATACTTCATTTACGAAAACCATACCACCATGATGTGGCGCAACTACCATTCAGCTGTCATACCCAAGATATTCTTTGCATATTATTAATACCAATCCGAAAAGATATGGGTCTGGCATCCACCGTGGCACCTTTCCTATATTGCAGCAGCACCCGCTTCAGCGTGGAGGAGTCCCATGTCTCTGAATTACATGAAGATCTGTCTGCTGTCCGGCGTCCTGTTGTGCGCCTCGTGCGTCCCCTGCATCGGCCCCCGTGTATGCACGTCACTTCCAGCGGGTCCCCTGGTCCAGATTCCCCCGGGGTGGGTTGCGGCAGCCGAGAACATGCCCACGATTGACACCGCCGATGCGCTCCTCGCGGCGAGACTCTGTCTGCTGGCCTACGATACGAGCAGCACGCACGAGCGTATCCGCCAGCTTGGCGATGTCCACGTGGTTGACGTCGATGATATCAGCATCGACCGCGACGGCAGGTCGGTCCCTCTTGCCGGCCTGCGGTTCTTCGTATGGTACGATACCCTCCATGGCCGCCAGCATGTCAGTGTTCGTGGCACAATGAATGTAGAGAACGTGTTCGAAGACGCGCTGTATTTCAAGGTGAAGGACGATCTGCTCGGGTTGTACGTGCACGTGGGTGCGTACGCAGTCGCCATGCGCCTGATAGACACACTTGCCACCAGCCTCCGGCCCGACCTGCAGACGTGGATAACCGGCCACTCACTTGGCGGCGCCGCGGCAGTGCTGCTCTACCTCCATCTCTACGAGCAGAACGCCGCACAGCTTGCCCCGCTGATCACGTTCGGCCAGATCCGAGCACTCGAGTGCTGCGGTGTCACTAAGTACCGGTGTTTGCCCGTGATACGTTTTGTGAACTGGAACGATCCCGCGCCCTGGCTTCCCCCCTCTCGTGAGCAGTGCACCAACAAGTTCGACCCCGGGTGTCACGGGACGTTCGCGCAGCTCGGCGATGAAATCGAGATGAGCACCCCCGGCGCCTCCTGGCGCTATGCCACCGACCAGTGCGTGCTCAGCAGCATGGAGAGCAGGCTTGTGCGCGTGCTCGAACAGGTTGCGTCCGACGGGGTGCTTGACAGCGCGGAGCGCGAGTCGCTGCGTGCCGATCTGAAGATGCACCTGCCCGATGTCTACTACGACAAGCTGCTGCGGCATGTCCGTTCGCTGCCTGCCGGCAGGCCGCCGTGGTCGTTCGAGCCCTGCTGCCCGGCAGGCTCCGGACGCTGCGGATGTCCGTAGCGCCGCGTCGAATTCCACGATCTTGACATCTGCAACTGCGTTGCGCGGTTTCTGGCGTGGCCGCGGAGATCTCTGATCGACCGCCGTGCCACGTCTCGGGTCGCAATCTGGTTTGTCAACCGTTCTCCGCCTTGCGAATGCCGCACGCGGGGTCTGTTCTGTCAAGTCTGGAGCCCGCGACAACCCGGGGCGAGACGGCCCCCACCGGTTGGGGGCATAAGTAGAGCAGCATACCAGATCTAGTGTGTATCGTTGCGATTCCCCTCAACAATTAGTATTATTCTGTTAGCGTGGACGGTCACCACGCGGAGGTCCTACCACATAACAAGGAGGTGTTTGGATGGCGGTGAAGAAGAAGGCTGCCAAGAAGAAGGTCGCGAAGAAGAAGGTCGCGAAGAAGAAAGTTGCAAAGAAGAAAGTCGCAAAGAAGAAGACGGCGAAGAAAGCTGCCAAGAAGAAGTAAGCCATCTGGCACGCTGTGGAACCTCCAGGAAGAGGAGGAAACTTCGGTTTCCTCCTCTTCTCTTTTGCCCTCGCACCGTCCTGAGGCCAAGACTCCTTCATGCACCCTGGAGAAGCTGCAGCAACTCCGCGTCGAGCTGGTGCCCGTGCCACTGCTCGTAGGCAACGTCCGCACGCCGCGAGTCCAGCACACCGAATGGACCACGTAAGTTCCACAGTGCCAATCCGATACCGTGGGAGCCGAGCACTGAGAGAACATCGCGGAGCCAGCTCAGCACCACGGCATGTGGTGTGTGATTGTACGCGCCGCCTTCCCCGCAGTGCACCCCGCCGCCCCGTGAAGCCAGCGTGATCCAGGGAGAGTAGAATCGCTCCAGGTGTGCGCGGTCCCAGCGGGTACCGTGGAACTGCCCCGGCCACTGCGGCACGGGCCAGTCTCCCGGGTCTTCCCACTCCGCGCGGAAATGGCTGAGCCCCAGGGGATAGTAGGCACGGCAGCTCTGCACCACCTTGCTCGACACCAGCTGCGGCACCGGCACGTTTCCCCACTGAATGCCATCCACGACGATCTGCCGGTGCGGATCGACCGCGTGGATCGCGTCAATCGCCGCCAGCATCACCGACGCGTACGTGTCAGCATCAACGCCGGAAGGTTCGTTGACGAGGTTGAAGCTGAGCTGTGTGCTGTCGACACCGCGGTAGCGCCGCGCAAACACCTCCCAGTGTCGGCAGAACGCATCACGCGCCGGTCGATCACGCCACAGGTCAAAGGGTTCGGTGCGCTGATGGTTCGTGCAGTAACCCGGCGCACGGTGGAAACTGATGTCGAGGTGGATGCCCCGATGCTCGGCCAGGTGCAGGCAGCGGTCCACGTACGCCAGCCAGTCTTCATCGATCTGCATCGGATCGCCGTCGCGGATCCAGTGCGTGTAGGTAAGCGGAAGGCGGATGAAATTGAAGCCCCAGTCGGCGACCCACTGGAACTCGTCCTCGGACGGCTCGCGTGCGCGTCCCGCGAAGCATGCATGGGGAAAGTTGAAGCCACGCCAGTGGGGCGACATGACCTACATCTCTTCTATCTCGGTGATACCCATCATGTGCAGGCAGCTCCTCATGACTTCACGGAACGCCCTGACCAGGCCCGTTCGGAACCCGACCCTGTCGCTCTTGAGCACCGGGCAGTTGTGGTAAAACTCGTTGAATGTCTGTGCCAAGCCAAACGCATACCCCGCAATCAGCGACGGTGTCAGGCGCTCCTGCGCCAGGGCGACCGTGCCGGGGAACGCCCCGAGCCGCTTCACCAGCCGCAGTTCGTACTCGTCCGGCGCCGCTGTCTCGAACGCGGGGTGGCTGTCGAGTCTGCGCATGATGCTGGCAGCGCGTGCGTAGCTGTACAGAAGGTAGGGCCCTGTGTCACCCTCGAACGAGATGGCCTTCTTGGGGTCGAACACCATGTTCTTGGCCGTGTCGATGCGAAGCAGCTGGTACTTGATCGCGGCGAGGGCGATGCGCAGGCTGCGCTCTTCGAGTTCCTCTCCCGACAACTCGTAGCGGCTCGCCACCTCGGTCATCGCCAGGTCGCGCGTACCGAGTATCAGATCATCAGCGTCCACCACCGTGCCCTCACGCGATTTCATCCTGCCCTCGGGAAGCGCGACCATTCCGTACGAAAGATGATGGATCCTCTCGGCGATTGCGAAGCCAAGCCGCTTGAGGATCAGCACGAGCACCCTGAAATGGTAGTCCTGCTCGTTGGCAACGACGTAGATCGAGCGGTCAAACCCGTACTCGGTGCTCTTCAGGCCCGCCAGGTAGAGGTCCTGCACGATGTACACCGAGGTGCCGTCCGAGCGCAGTAACACCTTCTGGTCGAGGCCCTCGTCGCTGAGGTCCACCACTGTCGCCCCGTCCTCGCGCCGCGCAAACACACCGCGCGAGAGCCCATCAAGCACGATCTCTTTGCCCTTCGTGTAGATCTGGTGCTCGAAATACTCCTTGTCGAAGGTGATCCCGAAGAGCTTGTAGGTCTGTGCGAATCCCGCAAGCGCCCACTCGTTCATCTTCCGCCAGAGCGACAACACGTCCGCATCACCGGCTTCCCACTTCCGCAGCATCTGCTGCGCTGCCTCGTCGAGCGACCCATCCTCTTTGCGCTTCCGCTCGAACATGACATAGAAATCACCCAGCAGATGGTCGGGCTTCTTCCCCATCTGTTCCGGCGTAACTCCTTCTCCCCAAAGCTGATACGCGAGCATCGACTTGCAGATGTGCACGCCGCGGTCATTGTTCACACAGGTGCGCACAACCCGGCATCCGCAGAACTCGAGGATACGCGCCACGCTCTCACCTATCGAGAGGTTGCGCACGTGCCCGAGGTGAAGGGGCTTGTTGGTGTTGGGCGAACCGTACTCGACCACCACGGTCCCGCCGAGCGACATCCGGCCATAGTCCGCTGCCGAAGCCGCTTCGACGGTCTGTCGCGCAAGCTCAGCACGGTCAACAAAGAAGTTCAGGTAGCCACCCACGGGGCGGACTTCCGCGATGCCCGGAGCACCGGCCAGTTGCGCCGCGAGTTCCTGCGCAATCGTGTTGGGGTTCTTGCGGAGCACGCGCGCCAATGGGAAACAGGGGAATGCGTAGTCGCCGAGATCATCGCTGGGCGGCACTTCGATCCGTGAGTCGATATCTTCTGCGCTCACCTTGCCGTCGAGTTTCGCCGATAGCGCTGCAACGACTGCCTGCTTCATGCTGTTCTCGCTTCCACCACGGAGTATCGTGGGCCTGAGCAAACGATGGAAACTACCTGATGTGACGCGTGCATCTCAAGCATACGACACTGTTGGGTGCTTCGCGGGGTAGGGGGGGTGCGGGTTCGGCGGTATGCGGCGTGCTGCTGCCCCCCACCCGCGGAGGTCCGATGTAGTAGTTTGTCTGTCGTACCGTTAGTCGTGCCGCGCCAGGGCTTCGGGGAGACGCACATGCCGCCAGTCCGCCTGTATCGCAGGAACCCGCACTACCTTCAGTACCGCCGCAAACCTGTGGTGCTGGTCTCTTCCGCCGAGCATTACGGCTCGCTGATCAACACCGATTTCGACTATGTAGCGCACCTTGACACGCTCGCGTCATACGGGTTCAACCACGCACGCGTGTTCTGCTCGACCTACCTGGAGATCGCCGGGTCGTTCGGGATCACCGATAATGTTCTCGCCCCCCGGCCCGAGCGCCTGGCTGCGGCATGGCAGCGAAGCGATCAGTGCGGCAACACCCTTGGCGCAAACAAGTGGGACCTGGCAGTGTGGAACGAGGACTACTTCACGCGGCTGCGCGCCATCGTGACCGAGGCCGCTCGACGCGGCATTGTCCTCGAGATCGTGCTGTTCAGCTACCTCTACAGCGACGACCTGTGGGCGGTAAATCCCATGAACGCGGCCAACAATGTTAACGGGATCGGTGGGGTGCCGCGCGCCGCGGTGTACACGCTGGACAACGGCACGCTGCTCGCGGCGCAGGAGTCGCTCGTGCGGCACACTGTTGATGCGCTGCGTGATGCCGACAATGTCTACTTCGAGATTATCAACGAACCGTACTCCACCAACGACGGCGGCGATTTCGATCAGTGGCAGCGCCGCATCGCGCAGGTAATCCGCGAGTGCGAACCGAAGCCGGCGGATCGGCACCTCGTAGCCCGCAACTACGCTAACGGTTCGCGGATGTTGTTTGATCTCGACCGCACCGTGAGCATCCTCAATTTCCACTACGCCTGTGCCGACTCGGTGTATGCCAACTACCACCATGGTCGCGTGGTCTCGTTCGACGAGACGGGATTCTGCGGCAAGGAGATGGCAACCTACCGCCACCAGGCCTGGGAGTTCATGCTCGCCGGCGGTGGTGTGTTCAGTCACCTCGACTACTCGTTTACCGTGGCACACCCTGACGGAACACACGTGGTGGACGATGCCACGCCGGGTGCTGGCGGCCACTACCTGCGCAAGCAGTACCGGGTCCTCAAGGAGTTCCTCGAAGCGGCGGAGGTCTGGACCATGCGACCAGCGAATCACCTTCAGCATGGCTATCTGCACCGCCATCTTGCACGCATAATGGCTTGTGAAGGAACACGATACATAGGGTATATCGACCAGCCCATCGGCGACCGTACGTTCAGTCTGTTCCTGCCAGAAGGCACGTGGCGGGCAGAATGGGTGAGTCCCGTCGACGGAGCGGTGCTGACCGTCGAACTGGCGCACCATGACGGGGGGCCGCGCACGTTGGTCCCGCCGCCCTACGAAGACGACATTGCGTTCAGGGTCGAGCGGGCCGCCGGCGTGTAGTCAGGTATTTTGACCCTTCTGCCGGACAGCCATCCTGAAACCACATCGCGGAGAGTCTTGCATGTCAGATACCCTCGCCCACCGTTTCTGGGAAGACCCCCAGTGTACCAGCGCCAACCGTCTTCCGATGCGCGCCACGCTGCTTCCCTGTCCCGACGAGCAGTCGGCACTGAGCCGCGAGGCTTCGAAAACGCCTTGGGTGCTGTCGCTTGACGGCGGGTGGAGGTTCTCGCTGTGCGACAGTCCCGAGAGTGTCCCTGAGGAGTTCGTTGCCGAGGCATTCGATGACTCCTCGTGGGCCACCATCGACGTGCCCTCGAACTGGACCATGCGCGGGTTCGACAAGCCCTGGTACACCAATATCATCATGCCCTTCTCTGCGAAGCCGCCACGCGTACCGGTGCAGAACCCGACGGGGTTGTACCGCACGAAGGTGACCCTTCCGGCAGAGTGGAACAGCCGTCGGGTGGTGCTTCAGGTGGGCGGGGCAGAGAGTGTACTCGTAGTGTATGTCAACGGCCGTACGGTGGGCATGAGCAAGGACTCCCGCCTTCCCGCGGCATTCGACATCACACCGTACCTGCACGGCGGTGAGAATACCGTTGTCGCGAAGGTGATACGCTGGTCGGACGGCAGCTACCTCGAAGATCAGGACCATTTCTGGATGGCCGGAATCTATCGCAGCGTGTTCCTCTACAGCACGGCGCACGTGTATCTGCAGGATGTGTTCGCGCGGGCAGGACTGGATGCGAAGTACCGCGACGGAGTACTGAAGCTGTCTGTGGACGTGGGCAGTGCGGAGACGGTGCCGGAGGGATGGTCGGTCGAGGCACGGTTGTTCGACAAGCGCGGGAAGCCGGTTGCCGGCAGGCCGATGCGGGCAGAGCTTCCTGTCGACAACAACCCCTGGACCCGCCGCGAACCGCGCGTTGTGCTCGAACGTACGGTGAAAGCTCCTCGCCAGTGGTCCGCCGAGCAACCCAATCTGTACACCGTGGTCGTGTCCCTCAAGGACCCTTCCGGCACCACGGTTGAGTGCAGCAGTTGTCGCGTCGGGTTTCGCACGGTGGAAGTGCGTGACCGCGAGCTGTTGCTCAACGGCAGACCAGTGCTGATCAAGGGGGTCAACCGCCACGAACATGACCCCGACCATGGCAAGGCCCTTTCGTTGGAGTCGATGCTGCAGGATATCAAGCTGCTCAAGCAGTTCAACTACAACGCGGTCCGGACGTGTCACTATCCCGACGATGAGCGCTGGTACGAGCTGTGCGACGAGTTCGGGATCTATCTCATCGACGAAGCCAACATCGAGACACACGCGTTCTATCGCGACCTGACCAACAACCCGCTCTGGGCCACTGCGTTCTTTGAACGTGGCACCCGCAT
>CAZJJT010000075.1:0-12633 GCA_964546395.1 uncultured Fibrobacterota bacterium | reverse complement strand
GGCCGTGATGCGCCGCTCGCTTCGCCGCCTGAGCGACATGGGTCTGCTCGAGCTTGTCGGTCGACGGTTCCGTCTGCCCTCATACCGGGTGCAGCACCCTCGCAACCGCATCGTGCTCGTGACCCGAGGCGACCGTACCGGACAACCGGCCCGTACGACGCCGCGGACCGCACTGAACCTGCGTGCGCTGGAGGCAGAGTGCGGTCTGGCGAGGACTGTCCTCGATGTCGTGCTGTGCGACTTCATGACAGGAACGCTCGAACCGATGGCCGGGAACCGCAAGCGCGCCGGTGGCCCGCTCGACAGTGAAGGGGTGTTGGGGTACTGCGTGTGGCCCCTGTCTCTTGGCGAGCGCCATGTTGAGCAGATCATGCAGACACTGTCGGCCACCGATCAGCGGGTGAGTGTTCTGCTTGAGGAGGAGGAACTGTCATGGCCTTTCGCCTCGCACAACGTGAGACGTGTCGGGATGGCGTCCGGCACCACGGCCGGCATGGCGGTCGGCCGGTATCTCCGTGCGCTCGGCCACCGTTCCGTTGCCTATTTCAGCGATGCCCCTGGGGTGGAATGGTCCGAGCGGCGGCTGGAGGGGCTCAGAGACGGGCTGTCGCCGTCGGGGCATGTGGAAGCGTTCGCGGTTTCACCGGGCAGCACACCGCCCGACCGCACACGCACCAACGCGGACGCGGTTGCGACACAGCTGCTCGAGAAAGCGGCGCGAATATTTCCTCTCGAGCGCTCCCGGGTCAGAACCGCGCTGCAGAACGCGGCGCTGGGGTTCTCCAACGCACTGTTCCGGCAGCGCACCGCCGAGGCGCTCGAGCCCCACTTCGCCGGTGCACTCTCGCACCCCTCACGCCCAACCGCATGGGTCTGCGCCAGCGACCCGGTGGGTATCGAGGCGCTCGCGTACCTTCGGTGCACAGGCGTCGCCGTGCCTTCATCAATCTCTGTGTGCGGGTTCGACAACAGTGAGGAAGCGTTCTTCCAGCAGCTCACCAGCTATGATTTCAACCCGGTCGGTCTCGCGCGTGCCCAGGTTGGCCACATCCTGGGGTGGCCGGCCAACCGTCAGGGCCTGCCCGCGTTTCGGGCATCGGTCATCGTCGAAGGAACCGTGGCCGCGCGCGCCTCGTGTGACCAGGCACCATCTCGTCACGCCTAGCGTTCAGCCCACCATCCCGCCCAACTTCACCAGCGTAACGCCATGGCTTGCCACCTCGGCACTGAGCTTTCCGCTCATCGTGCCCAGTTCCTCGTGGCGCCACAGGTCGCGCGCCTTCAGTTTTCCACTCAGCCCGAGTTCTTCCCAGGTGACCTCCACCGTGTCAAGTCCTGGCCCGCGATTGAACAGCCCGACAGCCAGCCCGCCGTCGGCACAAGGCTTGGCCCACACCTCGCGCATGAAATCGCGTTTCACGCGCCGTGCCTGCTTCCCGAGCGGGTCCTGGTCCAGCGCGATCACGTCGTCATTGGTCAGCAGTGTCAGTGTCCACTCATCAAGCCTCGTCAGGTCGCAGCCGATCAGCAGCGGAGCGGCGAGCAGACACCACAGGCTCATGTGGGTCATCTGCTCATGCGGCGTCAGGTGTGTCGGGTGCAGTCTGGGGCCCCAGCCCACCTGACCAAGCACGAGCATGTCGGGATCGTTCCATGCCCCCGGTCCGGCATGGGGGAAATGCGGGTGCTGGCGGAACCCGATGTTGGCCATGGAGTTCCAGGTGTCGGTGATATCGCCTGTCGTGCGCCACAACTGCGCCCCGACTTCACGCCCCCACTCCCACACCCGCCCCATGCCGTACTGGCAGAGGCTGTACACGATGTCGCGGTTCGTACGCGCCAGCGCCTCGCGCATCACCAGGTATGGCTTCTGCAGTTCCGGCCGTTCCCTGTCGGCGGCGATACGGTCGTAGGAGCACCAATCGTACTTCAGGAAATCCACCCCCCATCGTGCCCAGGTATCGGCGTCCTGCTGCTCATGCCGGTAGCTTCCTTCATACCCACCGCACGTCTTCGGACCCGGCGAGGAGTAGATGCCGAATTTCAGCCCACGCTGGTGGACATACTCAGAAAGCCCTGCCATATCGGGGAACTTCTCGTTCGGCAGTATCGTGCCGTCGGGTGCGCGTCCCGCCTCCCACCCGTCATCGATATTGACGTACTGGAACCCGTGTGCGGCTAGTCCGCTGTCTACGAACGCGTCAGCGGCAGCCCGCACTTTCCCGTCGTCCACCGCCAGTCCCCACACGTTCCACGAGTTCCACCCCATGGGCGGGCTCAGGCACAGCCTCCCCGAACCACCCACTATCCGTATCGATGCATCAGTGGTCCCCGCGGCGTTGCTCACGCTCACACGCACGTCGGTTTCTCCCGCGTGCTGCAGCGCCCCGCGTATCACACCCGTATCGCCGTCAAGCGCCAACCCATCGGGAAGCCCTTCGGCGGCAAACCGCAACGGCCCGTCACCCGAGACCGGAACCCGGAACACGAACGGCCGGCCGGGAGTGCCGCCGGTGAGACGCGGCCAGTTGATCCGCGGTGCAGATGTTTTTTCACGCGTGACATCGGGCGGAGGAGAGGGTTTGACAATCACCACCGGGCTGACTGGAGCATCATGTGTGCCCGGCGCAAGCCCGATCGCGGCATCACACCAGTCCGCGTGGGCCCAATGCGTCTCGTTGCGTTCGTCGCGCACCACCAACCGCAGCGTCTTTGCCCCGGCCAGCTCGGTGCGTATCGCGCAGGGCGGGCTGTCTGTGGTCAGTACGCCGCTTGAAGCGGCCAGCGTCCCGTCCACCCAGACCTCGAAAGTCGCGCAGCCGGTGTCACCACGCTCGTGCGCCTCGTCATCCACCCCTACCACAGCCTCGAACGAGACCCCCACGCCCCTGAGGTCAACCACGAACTCGCTGTCGGCGTGCGTGCCCACGCCATGCTCAAACACCCGGCCACGCAAGGTCAACGGCCGCTCCAGCACAGTCTTCTTCGCCATCGGCACGCCCCAGCCGCAGACCATCTGGGAGATGTCGAGGTCCTCAAGTCTGATCGTCCTGGGTTCCCCACTCACCGGCGACCTCCTCGGTTCTCCGCAAAAACAGCTTCATGCGAACGCCACCGAGACACAGAAGCACAGAGAAGAGGGCTGGTTCTGTCCCCTCGTTCGTCTCTGTGTCCCTGTGCCCCTGTGGCGCGGCGGCCCTACGCAGCCTTCCTGACAGCCGTACTCTTCCGCCCAGGCGTCTTCGCCGTTTTCGCCTGGCACCACGACGGGACATACTTCTTCTCGGCGGCGAACAACTCGTCCGCCATCGAGCGAATCTCCGCGGGGCTGCACACCGCCGCCGACAGCGGATCCACCATCATCGCGTGCACGATCGATTCCCGGTTGCCCGTGAGGATCCCCTCGACGGTCAACTCGAACACCGCCATGTTCGCGCGGCACAGCGCGGCCACCTGCTCGGGCAGCGGGCCGAAGTAGGTCGGGTTGTACCCCCGCCGGTCGACCGTCGTAGCGACTTCGACCACGCCCGTCTGTGGAAGATTGGGGATGAGGCCGGTGTTGGCCACTGACGCGTAGATTGTCTTCTGGCGGCCGAAGTGGTGGCCCTCGATGATGTCCGAGGCATACTCGTGACCGCGACCAAGCGGGATCTCCTGCTTGCCCTCGGCCATTGCCCGGCGCTTGGCATCGACACTCTTGCGCCACGAAGGCCACGAGTCGGCGTAGAAACTCGACCCGCCGTTGTACCCGTCGCCACAGTGCTTCTTCATCAGGTCCTTGCGCTTGCGGAAGTAGGGCACGTACTCTGAGAAGTGACCGCTCGACTCGGTAACAAAGTACCCGAACTGCTTCATGACCTCCAGCCGAACCGGGTCGCGCTTCATGAACTCCGGGTCCTGCGCCAGCCTGTTCAGCTTCGGATACAGGCTGCGTCCCCGGTGCGACATCTCGGTGATCCAGGCCATGTGATTGATGCCGCCACAGCGGTACACGAACTCGTCGTAGGGGACGTTCAGCCATCGCGCGATCATCTTGGTGGTGCCCTGCACCGAGTGACACAACCCCACGAACGGCTGACCATCCAGGCGCCGCACCGCCGACAGCGACATGATCGACATCGGGTTGGTATAGTTCAGCACCATCGCCTTCGGGCACAGCCGCTTGACATCGTCGAGAATCTGCAGCCACACCGGCACCGTCCGCAGTGCTTTCATGATTCCGCCCGGGCCGATTGTGTCCCCGATGCACTGGTCGATGCCGTACTTGAGCGGAATGTCGTTGTCGAACCGAACCGTCGGCACGCCCGATACCTCGATGGTGTTGATCACGTAGCTGCTGCCCGGAAGCACCTTCCGGCGGTCGGTTGAGGCCTCGACGGTCCACCCCGTCTTGTTCTTCAGCTTCAGCATCCGCTTCAGCAGCCGCACGTTGATTCCGAGCCGCGCCGAGTCGATGTCGACCAGACCGATCACCCCTCGCTCCTCAATCCCCTCTATCGACAGGATATCGGTGAACAGCGGCTGACAGAACCCTGAACCAGCTCCCAGCAGTGTAACCTTCAGCATGGTATTCCTCCCCGGATCGGTGACTGGCCTGCGACCAACCTGATAAAACTGCCCCTCAGGACGCCAATATAGCCAACTATCACCCGATTATGAATGCCATTTCGTATATTGAAACATGTGAAAACCGCCCATCAGATGCGACCGCTGCCGCAGCCCCATCAGTACTGGACCCGGTTGCGCAGCACGCAGTTCGACGACTTTGTGCCGCCGCTGCAGATTGTCTCCTGCGGCCTGGAGCACTGGGTTGCGGGACGGTTCTACGAGCGGCACCCCTCACGCATGTACGGTATCGAGTATGTGAACGCGGGCAACGCGGAGTTCACGCAGGACGGGCGCAGTTACCTGGTGCAGCCGGGCGAGCTGTACATCCTCAGGCGCAACGTGAACCATGTCTACCGCACCGGCCCCGCCGGCTTCTACGACAAGCAGTTCATCGCGGTGGAGGGGGTGCTTCTCGACTCGCTGCTGCTGGCCACCGGCCTCGACACCTGCGACCACGTGGCACCACGGGACCCCGGCACGGTTGAGGCGATCCTGCGGGAGGTACGCGAGGTGTTCACTGCCAAGTCACCGGGATTCACCACTGAACTGTCGCGCATCGCGTACCGGTTGTTTCTCACACTGGCCCGTGACGTCTCGCTGCGCTACCCCGAACCGCTCCGCGCCGCTATCGAGCACATCGACCGCAACCTCAACCGACAGCTCAGCACCCGTCAAATGGCGCGGGTAGCGGGACTGAGCCTGACCCACTTCAACCGCCTGTTCCGTCAGCACGTGGGCATCTCACCCAAGCAGTTCTTCATCCGCCACAAGATGGAATGGGCAGAGCACCTGCTCACCCAGAGCCTGTTCTCAGTCAAGGAGGTCGCGTCGACACTGGGCTACGACGACCCGCTGTACTTCTCTTCACAGTTCCGCAGGCATACCGGACTCTCCCCGCGCCACTACCGGCAAGCCGGCGGCCTGGAGCATGTGAAGCGTGTCGAAGCGGGCGCGGGCGGGATTGCCGCGCCCCGGAACTGAGGCGCGGCCATGGTTGCCGCCACCTACTCCCGTCTGCGCCACGTGCACTCGATGTCGTGCTCGGGCATGAACTGATCCCTGGAGAAGCGGTGCTCGACCCTGCCGCCGGCCCGCACCACCGTGTCGGCTTCGTACGACAGGTACTCCAGCTGGAGCGTGTCGGGAACGCTCACCTGGTAGGTACTCGGTCCCAGCGGCTCTTCCCAGGCGGCCGTGGTGGTCAGAATGTACCGTGCCCGGGCACAGCGCACGTGCTGCACATACCACACGGTCAGCGAGCACGCGCCCTGCTGAGGCACATCCACGGCAAACAGGAGCCCGTCTGTCGCGGGGCGCGCAGCGACCGTATCCCCCGTGCCGCAGTCGACGATGCACCATCGCACCGGTGACTCATGCACCGAGTCCACCGGGAACGGGTAGAACACACCCACGCTGAGCGGGCGGCCAGTCCTCGTCCTGAAGAAGTACGTTCCGGTGACTGCCACGGTGTCGGCAGCGGTGATGGCGAGGTGGATGTTCTCGCGCCAGAACTGCAGCTCGTGTCCCGCCGCGGCAGCGGTCGCCAGAAGCGCGACGGTGATGCACGCGCGCGTTGGCAGCTGCATGAGCTGGTGCAGCCTAGTCTTCGAGGCCCTCGGCCTCGGTGTGAATGCTTGAATCACGGTCTTCGATCAGGTCCATCTCGAACTGCAGCAGCATGCCGGCCCGCTCCTCGGCGCCCAGCTCCGACTCAACGTCACAGAGCTTCCGCGCCTCGTCAAACTTGCGTGCCCTCCTGAGCAAGTCGATGAGCAGAAGGCTCTCCTGGCCTCGATCCGGCGCGAATGCTATGGCGGCCGCCTGGGCTCTTCGGAACAACTCGACAGCGCGCAGCCGGCAGTGCTGAGCACTGGAGTCGAACCCCGAGTCGTCGCAGACCCATGCGGCATACACCGCTGCCCATCCGGCCTGCACCCAGTCCCCCTGCTGTTCGAGTATCATCGCCCTGCACAGGAACGAGTTTGCGGATTCGCTGTAGGCCGAGTCGTTCAGCTGAGCCTGATACACCTTGCTCTTCACAATCGCTTCGACACCCGGGCCGCTTCGGGCGATGTCGACCGCGCAGTAGCCGCACGCGGCGCAGCGTTGGACCCACATGTAAATGGACGAACGCTGTGAGACACTGGGTCGTGTGTCGAGGTCGCGCGGACCGTGGTACAAACCGGGGGCCCCGATATCCGCACACCGCCCCTCTGTCCCGCATACCGCACAGGGCTTCATCATCATGAACACGGTCGGCATGCCCTGCACCCCTCCATCGCTGCTGCGCCTTCGCTGGTGACCTTCCGAACCACAGTGTACCATGCGGTGCGCGACGTGTCCATCGCGGCGATCCCGCTCGTGGCGTACCTGCCGCTCGATCAGACCAGCCGCGACATCAGCACCGCGTTCTCACCGTCGTCGTAGTAGCCTTCCCGCACAGTGTCCTCGACAAACCCCATGCTCCGGTAGAGCGCAGCCGCGGCACTGTTGCCCGCACGTACCTCCAACAGCACCTTCACCGCGCCGGCCTCGCGGGCCCTGTCGATCACGGCCCCTACGAGGAATCGGCCGATACCCGCGCGGCGCGAGGGAGGAGAGACAGCGAGGGACTGGATTTCGAACTCCGGCAGCAGCACCTGCACGAAGCAGTAGGCGAGGAGGGCACCGGCCCTGTCGACAGCCACGAGACACCGGTTGCGCGGGCCGTGCAAGGCGGTATGGAGTTGGGCCGGTGACCAGGGGCGCGCAAACGACACGCGCTCGATCTTTTCGATGTCCGCGAGGTCGCCCAGAACTCCTGCGCGGACGCCGTATCGCTCTTCCGACCGCATCGCGTCCCTCCTTCGGCCGAAAAATACGAACCCGCTTGCCCGCCATCGTATATTGCGGCACCTTCGCGGGTGCGCCCGCAGGAGTGTACGCATGCAGCAGGGGTTGCTCGAGAGCGTTACGGGACGGTTTCTTGACGGCACGCCGGTGGGCTCGGTGGCGTCCTCGCAGCGCCGTCTCCGGTCGGTAATCGATCACCTCCACCGGCTGCTCAACAGCCGTGACGGGAGCGTGCCGCACCTGGCGCGCTACGGCCTGCCCGACATCTCGCAGGTCTACCGCACCCTTCCGGGCGGCGCCGAATCCCTTCGCGAGGCGATGCGCCTCACAATCGAGAAGTACGAACCTCGATTGACGAAGGTGAAGGTCACGCGTCACGAGATCGACCTCCCCCGCGGCAGGCTCGAGTTCCTCCTGAGCGCCCAACTGCAGGGGGCCGGCCCGATCCGCCTCCAGACGCGCTTCAGCAACAGCGGTGAGGCCTCGGTGCGCCCCTGGCGCCACGCGGCGGGGGCGAGCGATGTTTGAGCGCTACTACGAGGAAGAGCTTCGGCAGTTGTACGAGTCGGGGCAGGAGTTCGCCCGGCTGCACCCCGACAGTGCCCGCCTCCTCGCAGTGGACTCGGTGGGTGACCGCGACCCGTATGTCGAGCGGCTCTTCGAGGGCTTTGCGTTCCTCACGGCGCGCATCCGCGAGCGCATCGACTCCTCACTTCCTGACATCGGCCAGGCGCTCGTGCACCAGCTCTGGCCCCACCTCCTGTACGACATTCCCTCGCTCAGCATCGTGGAATTCGCCCCGCGCCGTGGTCTGCTGCAGCAGACGCGTACGATTGAGAAGGGCGCGGAGGTGCTCTCCGGGGCGCTGGGGCCCGAGTCGACCGTGTGCCGGTTCACCACCACGCAGGACGTGGCAGTCAGTCCGGTGGGTCTCGCCCGTGTCGAGCGGGCGCCGGGCCGGTCGGGAACCGACACGGTGCGGCTGTCGTTTCGGGTTGACAGCGGTGTTGACTGGAAACAGGTCCGACTGGCCCCGCTGCGCCTGTACTGCCACGGCGAAGCAGCGGATGCGGCCCTGCTGCACACGCACCTTGTCACGCACACCGCTTCGCTCACCCTGGAGGGTCCGTTGCCGAGCCCCCTGCGCCTGGCGGCGGTCCCGCCGTTCACGCCGGCAGGACTCACCCCCGAGGACTCGGTACTCCCGCTGGACAATCGCAGTTTCTGGGGCTACACCCTTCTTCTCGAGTACTTCGCCTTTCCCGAGAAATTCCTCTTCGTCGATCTGCACGGCCTCGACGTGCTCGCCGGGCTTGAGACCGCGCCCCGTGAGTTCACCCTGTCGGTGCAGTTCGACCGCCCGCTGCCGTTCCAGCGCCCGCTGCCCCCCGACTGCCTTCGTCTTCACTGCACGCCGGTGGTGAACCTGTTCCGCGCGGACGCCGAACCGATCCTCGCCGACCGCACGCGCAGCGAGTATCCGCTGGTGGCAGACGTTTCGAGGCCGCGGACCGTGGCAGCGCACAGTGTGGTGTCGGTCACCGCGTTCGACCGCGCGAGTGGCCAACGCACCGTATGTCAACCGGTGTCGGCATTCGCACGTCATGTGACGGGCTATGCTCCGCGATACGTGGTACGCCGCCGCGAGGGCCGCGGCGGACTGGCGTTGGCCCTGGAGGCGGAAGGCCTTCGGGGCGATGAGATCCGCGAGGAGACACTGAGCACCGAACTCCGCTGTACCAACGGCGCTCTTGCGCGTGAAGAGCTGGATGAGCAGGGGCTATCGCGGCCTGGCCCGGGGGTACCGGGAACAGTAGTGTGCCGGGCCCTGGTCAGACCGACCGCGCCGGTTGCCGCGCCGACCGCGCATGACACCCCCTGGGTGTTCCTCTCTCACCTGTGCGCCACGGTTTCTTCGCTGGCAACCGCCGAGTCGCTCCGCACGCTCCTCGCCTCGTACAACTGGTCCGCCCGCGAACCGGCACGCCTGCGGATAGAGTCAATCACCGACGTGCGCGCCGAACCGTTCACCATCGCCTCGGGCGGCATGATGACCAGGGGAACGCGCCTCGTGCTCACCATGGACGAAGCGCGGTGCGGCGCGGAGTCCGAACTGCGGCTCCTCGGCCGCATCCTGCACCGTTTCTTCTCGCACTACGCGGCAATAAACGACCTTGTCGAGGTCCGCCTGCTCCTGAGCCCTTCGGGCAACGCTCTGGATTTCGGCCCGGAGCAGGGGACCCGATGGCCCGTGTGAGTGAAGTACTGGAGCAGGCACCCCACCGCTTCGAGTTCTACCAGGCGGTACGCTTGCTCGACGAGCTTGCCGGCAACGTGGGCGACGCCGCTCGGGACTCCGGCCGGCAGGGCAGACTGCGTTTCAGCGCACACCCGGGTACCGCCTTCCCGCCATCCGATATCGCAGGCCTCTCACAGGGTAGCCGGGCCACGCGCCTGCTGCTCTCATTCATGGGGTTGGTCGGCTCGGCCTCTCCCCTGCCGCCGTACGTGGCGCAGGACGCCCTCAGCGAAGAGCACGGGGGAGCGGCACTGCGTGCGTTCCTTGACATATTCAACAGCAGGCTGTATGAGCTGCTGTACGAGGCCTGGCATGCGAGGAGAGCGGGTACTTCAGGCTCCACCGCGATGCGCATCATGGAAGCCCTGGCCGGGGTGTGTCACGGAGCGTGCGAGGCGTCGTACCAGGCCAGACGCGCGGCGTACACCGGCGTGCTGGCGGGCTGTCCACGCAGTGCCGAAGGGCTCCGGGTGATGCTGAGCGGGTGGCTCGAAGGAGTGCCGGTTCGCGTGCGCCAGCGGGTGGACCGCTGGACGACGGTGGAGCGCCCCGTGCGGCTCGGTCAGTATGGTGAGTTGGGCCATACTGCGGTGCTGGGCGGCCGCTATCGAGACACCGACGGGCTGTTCTCGGTGGAAAGCGGGCCGCTTGACAGAGAGCACTTCGTTGCGCTCCTGCCGGGGACGCCGTTGCGGCGTGAAGTCGAAGACGTGGTGCGGTCGTTTGTGTCGCGGCCGTTGGAGTTCCGGCTGGAACTGCTGCTGGCACCAGCGGAAATGAAGCCCGCAAGACTGGGGGATCACGAGGCCCGGCTGGGCCGCAACGCGGTACTCGCTCAGGTGGCGACCGGGCCGCTCACCCGCTGAAATCCCACCATGTGAACGTTCTCGATGGCGCTTGCGGTCCAGGCGACACGGAGCCGGAACGGATCTGCGGCGCTGCCCCGAACCGCAAACATGTCGTTGACCCGCGGCGGACGGCAGTCGAAGAAGGTGCCCGACATCCCGCCCTGACTGCGATCGCGAAGGTACAGCTCAATTACGTGACTCTCGGCACCGGCAGGACCAACCGGCCGCAACACCACCTTCCCTTCGCAGCGGTCCCGCTCTTCATTGCGCCGATCATGTCCCATATGTATCCGCCGAAGGCCCCGCGGGCCGGTGTGGTTCTCGCTGTCCATGATACACATCGTCGCCAACCGCCCCCCCACGGATCGCGGTACGACGCTCCTCTCATACCAATATATAACAAGAAGAGCATTGCGGAAACGGGTAGACAGCACGTACGGGTGCGTGAGCGCGGGTCGCCGCACACGAGTACGGATGTACTTTGCGCCTGTTCCTGGCGCGGTTGTCGATGCGGAGAACCACATGCGTGCAGTTCCACTCTACCCTCTCCGGTTTCGCGAGATTATCCGACCCTACACGTTCGGCGACCGGTGGATCCCCGGGGAGTTCCCAGCCAAGACCGGGCTCCCTGACGGCCGCATTGCCGAGACCTGGGAAGTGTGTGACCGTCCGGGCGAGTCCAGCGTGGTGACAAACGGGGCGCTGGAGGGCCGCACTCTCCATGAACTGATTGAACAGTACGGTGTGCGGCTGATGGGAACGCGGGTCATGGACAGGTTCGCGGGACGGTTTCCCCTGCAGATCAAGTTCCTTGATGCGACGCATGTTCTGGGGGAGCAGGCGCACCATGACGACGTGCTCGCGAAGAAGCGCGGACTGAGCGACCCGGGCAAGACGGAAGCCTGGTACATGCTGCGGGTGAAGGAGGGAAGCACGATCCGGTGCGGGAGTGCGGCTGGGGTCCATGTCGCCGACCTGCGACAGGCGGTGCTCGACGGCACGAGCCGTGAATGCATGCAGGTGCACACGGTACGGCCGGGTGATGCGTTCCTGCTGTACGCGGGCACCATGCACTACTCGGCGGGTGGCCAGTTGTTCTACGAGATCATGCAGAACTCGGACGTGTTCATCGGCCTGGGCAAACCACAGGAGTCGCTCGATGAAGCGGAGCGGCAGACCGCTGCGGCAGTAGCGGTGGAAGGGGTGGTGGTGGAAGAGGGCGCCGACCATCACACGACCCCCCTGGCGCTGGAGGAGCACGGCGCGCGCAGAGTCATCGTGCTTGCCTGCGAACACTTCGCACTCGAGCGTCTGGAACTCAACGGGACGTATGCGTTCGCCGACGACCCCACGAAGTTTTCGGTACTGACGCAGGTCGCGGGCAATTCGCTGGTGAAATGGGGCAGGAGACACGAGCAACTCAGGCCCGGCAACACCTGCCTGCTTCCCGCCTCACTGGAGAGTGTAACCATCGAAGGCGCCGAGGGCTCAACCGTGCTTCGCGCATACGTGCCCGACCTCGTCGTCGACATCGTCCGCCCGCTGCGCGCGCAGGGAATTGACGCGCGGACAGTCGCGGCACTGGGCGGTCACACGAAGCAGAACCCGCTCGCCTCGCTGCTGGATGTCCAGGCATGAGCCGGTTCGCCGCCGACCTGCACACCCATTCGCCATACTCCCGCGCCACCTCCCGCCGACTCGCTCCTGCTGACCTCTGGGCAGTTGCCCAGCGCAAGGGGCTCTCGCTTGTGGGTACCGGCGACTGCGTACATCCCGCATGGCTCGAGGTGCTGCGCGAGGCGCTCGAACCCGCACCGGATGGTCTGCTCAAGCTCCGGGACAGCGCGGCCGCCGCCACGCGTGAGTCTGTTCCGGAAGCGTGTCGTGGTACAGTCAGGTTCGTGCTGAGCACCGAGATCTCGTGTATCTACCGGCGCGGCGACCGGGTACGGAAGGTGCACAACGTGCTGCTGCTCCCCTCGTTCGGCAGCGCTGTGCGCTTGCAGGAGCGGCTCTCTGCGATCGGCAACGTGCGCTCGGACGGAC